>QJWD01000346.1 GCA_003235465.1 Nitrospirota bacterium
CTCTCCAAAAAGTTTCTTCGCGGGATCACGCGGGAAAAGGCGCCGGCGAGGTACGGCCGGTGCTCGCCGGTCAGGAACCACCCGGCTTGAATGTAATAGCCGTCAAACCGGGCCTGGCCCCCGGGCCCGCCATCCATCCAGGCGGTCATCTGCTCCGCCTGCAGCGAAAGCGGCCCCAGCACCGACGCCGCTTCCAGGCCAAGGAGCTGAACGCTTTCGGCGGCAAGCGGCCCGGTGTCGACGAAGCGGGCGTCCACCAGGTGCGCCTCGGGGCGCGTCCTGAAGCGGGCGGTGTCCTCGGGCGGGTCGCGATAACTGTAACTTGCGCCCAGATGCAGGAGCCGCCGCCCGCCCCGTTCATACCATGGCAGGCCGGCGAGCCTGAGGCTGACCGCGTTGTTGCCCTCCGCCACTGCGACGGGAGGGTTGGCGGAGGTCTCCTTGAACCAGCCGAGCGACCAGAACAGGCGGTCGCCCAGCGCCTGGTCGTAAATCGCGACGCCCATGTTTCTGTCCGGCGCGAAGGTTTCATAAAGCAGCGAGCGCTCGAGAAAGGTCAGGAACTTGTTGCTGGTGTGCGTCTCGAGCAGGATGGGTTCGATGAAATGGCCGATGAGGACATTGCCGACCACGGGCAGGCCGAGGATGCCGATGAACACGTCCTTCATGCGGGTTTCGCCGCCGGCGAAATCGTACTGCGCCTTGAACTGCACCCGGTTGTAAAGCAGGCCGGAAATGAACAACTCGGCGCGGCGGAATTCGCCCCCGCCCGGCTGGTCGCCGAATTTGCTTTTAAGATCTTCTCCGGCATCGAACCGGGCCCAGTCGTTCTGCAGGCGGCCGCCCAGACGGTAGCGGAACAGACGATCGTTGGAATCGAAGCGCAGGCCGTTTTTCCAGTAGACCCTGAAATCGTCCGGATTCTCCGCAAGGCTTTTCTCAAGCCGGTCGAGGCGCGCCTCGACATCGCCCGCCCAGGCCGGGGCGGAGCCAAGGAGCGTGGCGGCCAGCAGCAATAGAAAAATTCGCGTTTGGAAAAGCCTGGTCATGGGGCCTGTTCGGTGGCGCGCAAGCGAGTGCCTTAAGGGATGATCCTAAAACCGCATCATCCACGGGCGGGCGGCGCGGATCAAGGAAAAAAAAGGGGCGTTCAGGCAGCGGGCAGGCGAAGGGTGAACAGGCTGCCTTTGTCGATCTCGCTTTCCACCTCCACCGAACCGCCGTGCGCCTGGGCGATGTGTTTGACGATTGCGAGACCCAGGCCGGTGCCGCCGAGGTCGCGGCTGCGCGCGGCATCCACGCGGTAGAAGCGCTCGAACAGGCGCGGCAAGTGGGTGGATTCGATGCCGCGCCCGCGGTCCCTGACGCGGATCTTGATTTCGAACAGGTCGGCGGTGGCTTCCACGTCGACGCGGCTGTCCGCTCCGCCATATTTGATGGCATTATCGACCAGGTTCACCACCGCCTGCTCGAGCAGCGGCGGGTTGACGCGGACGATCAGGCCTTCGTCGCAGTTCAATGCCACCTGAATGTTTTTTTGCCCGGCCTTGATGGAACAAACCTGGACCGCGGCCTTGAGCACGCCGGATAGCGCCACCGTCTCACGCGGCATCTTATCGCCACCGGCGTCCTGTTCAATTTTCGCCAGGCTGAGAAGGTCGTCGATGATGGCGCCCAGCCGGTTGGCCTGCTTGGAGATGATGGCGATAAACCGCCGCGCATCCTCGGGCCGGTCGATGGCTCCCGCCTCGAGGGTTTCCAGGAACCCCGTGATGGAGGTGATGGGGGTCTTCAGCTCGTGCGACACGTTGGCGACAAAATCGCGACGGATGTTCTCCAGCCGCCTGATTCTCGTGACGTCGCTCATCACCAGGACGGCGCCCACCACCTCGCCGCCCGCGCCTCTCAACTGAGTGCCGCGGGTTTTAAGAAAGCGCTCCTCATCGCCCTTCATCAGGATGTCGGCCTCCAGCACCTCCTGGCTGTCGAGGGTCTTGTGGACGAAGGCGGCCAAATCGGGGCTTCTAACCACTTCGAGGATGCTCCTGCCCGCCGACACCCTGGCGTCCATGCCGATGAGGCGGGCGGCGGCGTCGTTCATGCTGAGGACCCGCTCACCGGCGTCCACCGCCAGCACGCCTTCCACCATGCTGGCGAGCACGGCTTCCTGTTCGTTGCGCTGGGCGGTGATGGTGCCGATGCGTTCATCGAGCTGGCGCGCCATCTGGTTCAGCGATTCGCCCAGCGCGCTCACCTCCAGCGCGCCCGTCACCGCGATCGGTTGGTTGAGATCGCCCTGGGCGAAACGCGCGGCCCCCAGCCGCATGGCCTCGAGCGGCCGGCTGATGCGGCGGGACAGCCACCAGCTGACGATAGCCACCAGGAGCGCGAGCACGGCGGCGCCGACGCCAAGCCGCCATTGGATGGCGTGGAGGTTCCGGTCTATGAAATCGACGGACAGGGACGTGCGAACGACACCCAGAATCGCGCCCTTGGCTTCCACGGGAATCGCAAGGTACATCCTGCTTTCGCCGAGGGTCTGGCTGAAGCGGACGGCCTTGCCGGTATTTCCCATGAGGGCCTCCCGCACCTCGGGGCGCTCGGCGTGGTTGTCCATGCGGGCGGGGTCCTCATGCGAATCGCCGAGAACCCTGCCGGACGGGTCGATGAGGGTGATACGGCTTGCGGAAATTTCGGCCAGGCGTCCCGCCAGGCCCGCGAGCGCCGCCGGCTCGCCGCCGAGCAGCGGCTCCTCGACGAGAGATTCGACGAGGCGGGCTCGCACCTCGAGGTCCGCCGCCATCTGGCGGTAGTAGAAATCATCCAGCGCGGCAACGCCGTACGCGCCAACGGCAAGCAGTGTGGCGAGGGCGATGAGCAGGTAGGTGGGGAAGAGCTGCCACAGAATCCGCCGGTCGCTCATGCGCCATCCCGAAAGCGATAGCCCACGCCCCGCACCGTCTCGATGCGCCGCGCGGCAGCTCCGAGCTTTTTCCTGAGGCCCACGATCTGAAAATCCACCGCACGGTCGGTCACCGCGTAATCCTCGCCGCGCACCGCATCGACGATCTGGCCGCGAGTGAACACCCAGCCGGGGCGGCGCGCGAGGTATTTCAGGATGTTGAACTCGGTGACGGTGAGCGGCACAACCTTGTTCAGGACCCTGACTTCGTGCCGGCCGGGGTGGATTTCCAGGTCGCCCAGGACGAGCGGCTTATCCTCGCTGGCGGGAGCCTGCCGGCTGCGCCGGAGCACGGCTTTCACCCGCGTCAGGAACACCTTCACGCTGAAGGGCTTGGTGATGTAATCGTCGGCGCCCAGTTCGAGGCCGGTGACGATGTCGGCCTCGTCGCCGCGCGCCGTCACCATGATGATGGGAATGTGCTCGGTCTCGGGGTTCAGCTTGAGCCGCCGGCACACCTCGAGGCCGCCAAGGCCCGGCAGCATGAGATCGAGCACCAAGAGGTCGGGCTTGGTCGCCTCTGCCTGTTTCAGGCCTTTTTTCCCGTCGCCCACAGTGCTCACCCGGAAAAATTCTTTTTTCAGGTTGTAGGCGATGAGTTCCTGGATGTCCTCCTCGTCTTCGATGACGAGGATGCTTTCTTCCGCCATGGCGTCCTCCCGCATCACGCCAATTATAAGGTGTTTTTACGGCGGTGGGGGTTAGAATTCTGTTAGCGGAAACCAGCGGGGGCAAGCGGCCTTTTATGCCCAGGGACGGAGGCCTGGCGGCTTTTTAACTTTGTTTATCCGGATTTGACCTGACGAGAAGCGCGGCGGGGCCGCTCAAGCCCGCCTGCTGTGCCTAGCGGCTTTTTTTATTCTTCGTTTTCGATTTGACGTAGTGGAGCGACAGGCTGAGGCGTAGGGCTTCCTGCATCGTTTTGTTGGAAACGCTTTCGCAGAAGGCACCGCCGGCCAGATGCGGGAATTCACCGTCCAGCCTGCTTAGGGCAAGGAGCATGGATTGCTGGCGTTTTTCCCACCGGTACAGCCACCCAAGCGCCAGCGCGGCGAGGACGGCAGCGGCGAAGGGCTCAACCCACACGCCAGCGGCTGGAAAGAACCATTTCACCAGGCCCGCCAGCACGAGGAAAAGCGCGGCAAAGGCAACCCACCCGGAACCCCCGGGGCCGTGTTCGGGCTCGCCGGCTTTTGCCGGGCCGGGGCCGGGCTCCGCTGCCTGCCGAGGCGGCGGGGTCGGCTGGCGGTCTGCATTCGATACGACGGGGGCTTCCTCTTTGGCGCTTTCTGATGCGATTTTCTCCTTGCCCGTCTGCCTGCCCGCCGAAAAGGCCCTGGCGATGGGGTTTTCCGCCGGTGCGGTGTTGGCTTCGGCCTTCGAAGCGGGCTCGCTTAAGCCATTCGCTTCGGTTCTGTCGCTTTCGGGATAACCGCTCCCGGCGAAGCGGTCCTCGGTGTAAAAACCGAAAAGATTGAGGTTGCTTTCACCTTCATCCAATCGGAAGTCCGAATCAGGCTGCGGGTCCAAATCGTGCTGCGGGCTCGAGAACACACGCTGAAACCAGTCCTCATCCTCTGAAAGAATTTCCTCGGGTTCGGCGCGGAGCGGCTCGGGATAATCGGACTCCCAGCGCGACATCTGGAGATAGGGGATGAGTTGGGAGTGCTCGTCGAGCCTGGCCCAATGGATGCCGTCGCCGGAGATCTCATCGCCGCCGCAAAGCTCGCCGCTTTCGATGCGGTGGATCAGCGATTTGGCGAGCACGCCCTCTTCGATTTTCCCGCCCTGCCTGAGATAAACATAGCGCAGGCGTCTTGATGGATTCAACGATTCGCTCATGAAGTTTCCTGATGGCCGGATTTTTTATGCAACGTACCGGACGCGCATCACGGTCCCATGGCGGTTCTGTCACAACTGTGTCAATTCGGAAGGGGTGGGGTCAAAAGCATGAAACCCGCCGTCAAGGCGGGCCGGCGCCGAGCAATTGATTGAGAAGCGGCGACTGGGTGATGGCGGTGTTGCCCTTGGCATGGGTTCTCGCCCGGAGAAAATGCTCGCGCGCCTTTTCGTCCTCGCCCCGCTCGTGGTAGGCGAGGCCGAGGTTGAACTGGATCTCGCCGGAGGTGCTGTCGGCCACCGCGGCCTGGGTGAATTTGATCAGGGCTTCCTTGTATCGACCCGCCTCGAATTGCCGAATGCCCTGGTCGTTGTGCATCTTGGCCGAGGGCTCCGCCACCGCAGGCAAAACCAGCGGGGATTCCGCCGGCCGGGAACAGGCCAGCATGAGGGCAGCCATGATCCACGGCATCCAGTTCTTTTTCATGGGGTCCTTTCTTGCGTTCCGGGCTTGGCGAACGGCCTATCTTACAGATAATCAGCGCTTTTTAGAAGTCTTAGCGGGAAAAATTATCCTGACGGCGAACCGAAAGCGGGCTGCTGCAAAGGAGGGCTTGATCAAAAGGCGAAATTTCGGGTCATCAAACGGGGCCGGAGCCCCGTTTGACTAGCCGAAATTGAAAAGCGAGGATTTTCGGGATGTAGTGAGAATCCACCGGCTTCTTCACCTGGTCTCCGGGAGGCGGCGGCTGACGCCGCCTTCCGGTTGACCGGCTAAGGAAAGCCTAGTAGGGATTGAAATTTCCGCAGTTGCCCTGGCAACCGTTGGAGATGCCGCCCGAGCCACCTGCGCCGCCGGCACCGCCCGCACCACCGGCACCGCCCGCACCACCGGCACCGCCCGCGCCACCCGTGCCGCCTTCGGCCACGTTGGTCACGTTGTCACCCGAATCCGCGAGACCGCGGCGAAGCAGTTCCGCCGCACCCACCGTGGCGCCCGGGCCCGCGAGCTGTTCGAACAAGGTCGGGTTCACCGCCGTGTTCTCGGCCACCTTGTTGCAACGGCCGTCCGCGGTGCACAGCTCGAACACGCTGTACTGGGCGCCCTTGCGCGCCACGTTATTGTGCCCCACGTCGCTCACGCGGTAAAAGGTGCCGTCTTCGTTCTGGACCGTGTACTGGCGGCCGCCCGCGCAGCCGATCAGGAATACCATCACCAATGCCAACACAATGATCTTTTTCATTTGCACATCCCCTCGCATAAAATTGTTTTTCATCCTTGATTCAATTTCTTCGAAATCGTCCTGCTATATGGTTCAAGGATAAAAAAACAAAATTACGGAACTATGAACTCGAAGTCACAGAATAGT
>QJWD01000130.1 GCA_003235465.1 Nitrospirota bacterium
AGTCGAAACGGCCGCTCAACTCCTCGATCATCGAGGAAATCTGCGCGTTCTTGTCCTCCAGTTGGCGGTTCAGGTCTTCCATGTCCCGCAGGTTGCCCGCCAGGCGCTTCTTGTCGGCGCGCAGCTCGTTGTTGAGGCCGGCCAGGTTCTTGTGAAAATTCTTGAGCTGGCCTAGCGAGGTTTCGAGCTGCCGGTTCTTCTCGTACAGGGCGTGGTTGAGATCGGCGACCTTGAACACGGCGCGCAGCGCATAGCGGACCTCGCCCGCCTTGAGCGGCTTGGCGAGGTAGGCGTCGGCCCCGGCCTTGCGGGCGGCGATGGCGTCGTCCCGGCCGGGCTGGTAAAGGGAGGTCAGGATCACCGAGGCGCGGGGCTGAAGCTTGCGCACGCGGCGGCACACCTCGAAGCCGTCGAGCCCGGCGAGCTGGATGGCCGACAGGACGACGTCGAAACGCTCGCCGCGCACCAGTTCGAGGCCGGTATCGGCGGCCGCAGCGGCTTTCACTTCCGCTTCCCCCTCGCCGAGTTCCGCCGCAAGGGCGGTGCGAACGGTTTCCGCGCCGCCGCCATCGCCATCGATCATGAGAATTTTTTTAACCCTGCCGGTGAGGCTCAAGCTAGTCTCCTATCGGTAGCCCGATAGAACCGGGAAACCGCGCCCCGGCCGGGCACGGCCCGCCGGCTCGCCAATAAATTCAGTAACGGCAAAATCGGTGAAAAATCGACTGTTAAAAGAAATAATTCGGCCAGGTGAAAGCCGCATAAGGGCTTGATCTTAGGATAAAAAGGCGATCAAATCAAGCGCCGGGGGAAGCTTTTGAGAACACGGGCGCGTGCGGCGGGGGCCTTGGGCCCCAAGGCGGGGGCACCCGCTTCAGAGGGGCGATACGGGGGCTATTCGTCGTCTTCGATTTCCGTGAACCTGGGCCCGGCCACGCAGCGGAAACCCACGTTCAGGCTGCGCTCCTCGGGGTCGAAGGTATTGCGGAAAATGCATTTGGAATGCACCAGGTAATTGAGCCACGAGCCGCCGCGCACCACGCGCTGGGTGGTGTGCCTGGAGGCGTGCGGCTGGATGCACCATTCCCAGACATTGCCCGCCATGTCGAAACAGCCGTAGGGGGAGATGCCCTGCTCGAACTCGAGCACCGGCGTGGTCTGCCCGATCATGAAATCGCAGGTGTTGGCGAAACCGTTCTGGTAGCCCATGGCCTCGCCCCAGGGGTAGTCGCGGCCGTCGGTGCCGCGCGCGGCCTTTTCCCATTCCTTCTCCACCGGCAGGCGCTTGCCGCACCACAGGGAAAAAATCACCGCCTCGTAATAGTTGACGCCGATGACGGGCTGGTCGTCCCGGCTGGAATATTTCGGGAAGCCCGGCTTGTGGTTGGGGTCGTACTCGCGGTACAGGGCGTTGGTGACTGGGAATTTCATGATGGCGTATTCCATCATGTCGATCTGGTCGTCGCGGTGCGTCTCGTTCTGATAGATGAATTTCCCCGCCGGGATGGTGACCATCTCGCCATAGCGGCGGACGACGGCCTGGTTCACCTGTTCCGCGTCGCTGTATTCGGCGAAAAAGCCCGCCAGCTCGGGCATCCGCTTCAAGGGCTCGAAGTCCAGCCTATCCACCAGATCATGCAGGTCCAGCCCGTCGAGGGCGGCGAGCAGCTCGATGACGGCGAACAGGATCCGCCCGTCGCGCTTCTCGCGCATAAGCCAGGGCCGGATGCGGGCGATGAGAGCTGCCTTGTCGCCGGTGGCCAGCACATCCTTCAACAGCACCTTGCGAAAGGGCAAAAAGGCGGGCTCCTGTTCGCGGCACTGGTACTTGAGCAGGTGCTTGACGAGCAGGCGGAGTTTCCCGGCCAGCCGTGGCGCTTCGGGAAGCGCCCGCCCGGCGAGGAACAGCGCTCCCTCCTCTAGCAGAATTTCGTAGAGCTCGTCGGCGGGCACCATGCCGGCGAGAAAAATCACCGCCTGTTCCCATTTCTCGTCGCGGCAGTGGGCGCGCACGGTTTCCCGCCAGTCGTCCTGTCCGGCGAGCCGGCAGGCGGCCAGGTACTCCTGGAACGAGGGGTGCCGGTACTGCCAGCGGCGGGCCGTCTTTCGAATCACCTTGTCCTGAAGCCGCAAGTCGCTGAGGAACGATTCCGCCGCTTCGCCACTCGCCTGGCCCAGCGCCCTCTCGTCTTTTTGATCGAACCCGAGGCTGTCGAAGCGGGCCGAGCGCCCGGCGAGAAGCTGGCCGAGCGCCACCGCCATGAGTTCCTCGAGCGCGGCGGCGCTTTCCTCCCGCATGCGGGCGAAAAAGGCGCGGTAGAGATCGCATTTGCCGGCGAGGTCCTCCAGGCCGCCCGCCTCATGCGCGCGGCGGATCACATCGAGCAGGATGGGCGTGCTGTACAGTTCGGGATAGGCCCGCGCCAGTGCGTTTAGCGGCCGGGAAAGGGCGGCGGCGCCCAGGTAGGCCTTCACCTGCTTGTCGGCGAGCGGCGCGAACGACACCTGAAATCCCGCATCCTGGCCCCGGCGCACGACGGAATCGGTGGCCAGCGGGCCGAAGTCGAAACTCCGGCCCGCGAGGACGATGAAATTCGAGAGGAAGGTGTTGTCGTTGATGAAGATCTCGCAGGAAACCTGAAAGCGGTCCTTCAGTTCCATGTCGTCGAAGCCGTCGAGCAGGAACAGCATCCGGCTGGCCGCGAACAGGCGCTTGATGGTGGCAAGCAGGACCTTTTCATCGAGCTTGAGGTCGAGAAGCGCCTCCTGCTCCTCGAGAACGGTCTCAAGGATCTCGCGAAACACGGTTTCGAAGAAATGCGCGAATCCGCTCCCCGTTTCCAGCGCCGACAGATTAAAATACACCGGCAGGGGGTAGTCCGGGTGCGCCGGGCCTTCAAGCAACTTCTCCTGGTAGCGTTTGAGGTGGATGGTCTTGCCCATGCCGGAGCCGGCCTCGAGGCGCACCTTGAGCTTGGAGGTCCCGAGCAGGTCCTCGTGGATCACCCGGGGCGTGGGGAACACCTGCTCGTGCAGGCTTTGCCGGTGCCCCGCCGGGTTGTTGTCGAGCAGGTCCCGGCTCAGGCAGGTTTTGCCGCGCGGCCCAGGGCCGAGAGCCCGGTCGAGGTCGGCTTTCACCCTCGCAAGCTGGTGCTTGCGATAGCAGGCGATGACCCATTCAAACGATTCCTCAAGCGTCGGCTGAATGGCGGGGGAATCCGCCCCGTGGCGCCGCTTGAAAGGTAAATCGTTTGATTCGCTCATTGCATCTAAGCCTTCGAAAATAAAAATTTTTTCACGCGGTGGCCACGGCTCGGTTTCGGCCCGGGCAAAAGACGGCCACCGCTATATTTATCGTAATTCGATAGTATCATATCCCCATCGCGGGGCAGCCATGATTCCCTTAAGCGACGAAAATCCGACGCGCAGTTTCCCCATCGTGACCATCGGGCTGATCGCGGCCAACGTGGCGGCGTTCGTCTTAAGCTTCGGCCAGATGGCCGACCCGGAGGCGTTTTTCTCCACCTACGGGCTGATCCCCGCCCGCCTGACCGCCTCGCCGGTGGCCGAGTACCCGCACGTGTTCACGGCGATGTTCCTGCACGCCGGGCTCATGCACCTGGCGGGCAACATGCTCTACCTGTGGATCTTCGGCAACAACATCGAGGATGCCCTCGGCAAGCTCGGGTTCCTGCTTTTTTACCTGGTCTCCGGCGTGCTCGCCGCGCTCGGCCACGTGCTCACCGACCCCGGCTCCCCCTTGCCGATGGTGGGGGCGAGCGGGGCCATCGCCGGGGTTCTCGGCGCCTACATGGTGCTGTACCCGGCGGCCAGGGTGAAAACCCTCATCTTCCTCGGTTTCTTCATGACGGTGGCGCGCATCCCGGCGTGGATTCTGCTCGGCCTGTGGATTCTCCTGCAGGTGGGAAGCAGTCTCTCGATGCCAACGGATGGCGGCGGGGTGGCGTGGTTCGCGCACATCGGCGGCTTTGTGGTCGGCGCCGCCCTCATCCATCCCTTCAGGAAAATAGCCGCCTGACCATTAAAACTAAGCCCCACCACCGGTCAGGCGAAGGCGCAGCAGGTTGAGCGCCGCCTGCGCCGCCCGCTCCTTGTTCAGCCGCCGGTCCTGATGAAAGATAAATTTTTCGCACACCGTGCCCGCGCCGTCGGCGAGGGCGATGAAGGTGAGGCCCACCGGTTTTTCGTCGCTTGCGCCGCCGGGCCCGGCGATGCCGGTGACCGCGAGCGCCACATCCGCGCCCGAGGTCTTTCGCATGCCTTCCGCCATGGCGCGGGCGGTCTCTTCGCTCACCGCGCCATGGCGCTCGAGGGTGGCGGCGGGCACGCCGAGGCGATGGGTTTTCGCGGCGTTGGAGTAGGTGACGGAGCCTTCCAGAAAATACTCCGAACTGCCGGATACGCCGGTGATGCGATGGCCGATCAAACCGCCGGTGCACGATTCGGCTAGCGCCAGGGTGAGCCCTTTCCCGATGAGCAGGCGGCCGACGGTTTCCTCCAGGGTTTCCTCGCCGGCGGCGTAAATGGCGCCGCCCGCCCGCGCCCGGAACCAGGCTTCGGCCTCGCCGAGTTTTTGATTCACTTCCTCGTCGTTGTCGCCCGCCGCCAGAAGACGAATGCGCACGCCCAGGTGGGAGGGCAGGGAAGCCACGGTGACGTTAAGGCCTTCGGGTGAACCCACCCTCTCCCACAACCCCGCCTCGGAGATGCCGGTGGTGTGAAGAATGCGGTGCGCCACGCGCCGGCGGGAAAGCGGCGCGAAAAGCGGCGTCAGGTATTTTTCGAACAGGTGGCGCATCTCGAGCGGCACGCCGGGTAGCGCGGCGACGCACTTGCCCTCCCGCTCGAACAGGAGGCCGGGGGCGGTGCCCTTTTCGTTGATGAGCGCCTTGGCCTTGTTAGGCACCTGGCACTGGCCGAGCACCGCCTCGGGCACCTGCTGGCCGCGCTTCGCATAGAAACGCTCGAGGCCCTCGGCCACCGCACCATCGTGATGAAAACCGCTATCGAAATAGCGCGCGAGGACGGGCTTGGTGATGTCGTCGTGGGTGGTGCCGAGGCCGCCGGTAACGATCACCCAGTCCACCCTTCCCAGCGCCTCGTCCAGCGCGCCCACGATGGCGGCCTCGTCGTCGCCGACCACCGTCGCGCGGCGCACCGCCACCCCCAGGCTGAGCAGCCGCTCGCCGAGAAAGCGCGCGTTGCCGTCCTGAATGAGGCCGCTCAGCACCTCGTTGCCGATGGATAAAATTTCAGCGCCGGGCAGGCCGCCGCCCTGAATAACCACGTGGAATCGCCTCGCTATAAGGGTTTTGCGGGAGGCCCCGCCTGCCCTATTCTACCGGCTCGGGCGGCAATTTGCCATAGACGCAACCGGCGAATTGAGATAGGCTTGAGACACCTGAACACTGGCCTACTCTAAACCGTTTTGCTTTTCGCTGGCGAAAAGCCCCACCCTGCCCCACCGGTTCCCTTGAAAGCCTCGGACATCAAACAGAAAACCTACGTCGCCGATCTCTGGCGCGGCGGTTTCGAGGGCATGCTCTCCGCCGGCGCGCAGACTTTCGCCCTATTCATCGCCATTCGCGTGTACGACGCCAGCGAAGGGATGAAATCGCTCATCGCGGCGGCGCCGTTCATGGGCATGTTCGCCTCCCTGCTGCTCGTGCACTACGTATCGAACCGGGGCTACAGGAAATCGGCGTGCGGCGCGGTGCCCTCGGTGGTCACCGGGGTGTGCCTGCTCGCCGCCGCCTGGGTGCATTCGCCCGGGCTGTTCACGCTGCTGGTCGTCACGGGCTACGTGTGCCGAAGCGCGCTCCTGCCGTTTTTGACCTCGATCTACGGCGACAACTACCCCGCCGCCGAGCGCGGCAAGTATTTCGCGCGCGCCCTCGTTCTCACTGTCGGCATGTCTGCGCTCACCGGTTACCTGGGTTCCCTTTTGCTTGAGAAGGACCTCGCCCACTGGCCCTGGATCTTCACAGGCTTGGGCCTCGCCGCCCTCGCCAAGGCGTGGGCCATTCACAGCATGCCGACGGGAACCATCGAGGACAACTCGCACGCCCACCCGCTCGGCAACCTGAAGTACGTCGTTCAGGACCACTCGTTCGGCTACGTTCTGCTCACCTGGTTCA
>QJWD01000410.1 GCA_003235465.1 Nitrospirota bacterium
CTTGTGCATGATTTTCGCCCAGTCTCCATCCGGAAACAAGGGCCGAGGCGCGGCCGCCGGGGCGCGTTCGAGGATGGCCTTGAGGCCGGCCACGCGCTTGTTGGTGGCGGGATGCGAGGACAGGTAATTTTCCCAGACGGACGGTTCATCGTCTTGGGTTTTGAGCAATTGTTTTTCTTCTTCCGCGAATTTTTTGAACATCGTCACCATGGCCCCGGGGTCGACGCCGGAGGCGAGCAGCATTTTAAGGCCCTCGGTGTCGGCCTCGGTTTCCATGGCGCGGCTGAACTTGAGACCCTCCAGGTTGTCCGCCAGGCTAAGCGCCGACTGCATGACGCCGTTGACATCGCCCACCATCAGGGTCAGGAGGAAACTCGAGGCGAGCGAGCGCAGGATGCCGCGGGTGGAGTGGCGCCTTAGAACGTGCTGGATCTCGTGCGCGAGCACCCCCGCCAATTCCTCCGCCGAATCCGAGGCGTTAAGCAGGCCCTGAAACACCACGATGTTGCCGCCGGGCAGCGCCAGGGCGTTGATCATGCTCGCGGGATAAACGTGAACGCGGATGTGGTAAGGCTGGTCCGGAGCGGCGGTGAGCAAACGGGACACGATGGCGTCGAGCGCCACCTCGGCCTCGGGAGTGGGCGCTTCCAGCTTGACGAGGCTGAGCCCCTTCAGGATGGTCTCGCCCAGCTCCTCCTCCCAGGCCACGGGTACCTCGGTGGCGACGCGGTCGGCCATGGTGGGGATGCCATAGACCCAAATGGCGTAGCAGAACAGCGGCACCAGAATGACCCCGGCGATGAGGAAAAGCCGCCTGTTCGTGCGCCGCGCCTGCCAGCCGAAACCGGGCGCATCGGGCCCCAGGGCGTGCAGGCTGGAAAGGAACCGGGGATCGTCCACCACGAGGGTTTCAACACGTTCCTCGCTTGCCCCCTGGGGGAAGTGGTCCAGCTGAACGGGGGGATGGCCCGCCTGATCCAGCGGCTTAAGGCTAAGCTCGCCGAAGGGCCACTTGAGGGGCTTTAGCCCCTCGCGCTCGAGGGTGATCCCGCCTGGCTCCAGGCGAACCGTGACGCGCTGTCTGGCGGCGCTTCGGCCGTCGAACAGGGCTCCGGTGAACGTGAGTTGTCTTTCGCTCATGCAGCCGCCAGAGGAGCGTCAGCCGATCGCGATCGGGATGTCGAAGGCGTCGACGGCGGCGTCGCCAAAAGAATCGGACTTCCTGGCCTGCTGCACCACGCGGTCGAGACCCGATGCCCCTTCCAGGCTCAGGTGGCGGGCAACAAATTGCTGGTTGCGCACCACCACCCAGGGATAACCGATGCCCACCGTGCCAATCAGGATGAGCAGGTTGACGAAGTTAAGCGTGAACAGCTGCCAGCCCGAGGCGGTGAAGCTGAACGTGCCGCGCGCAAAACCCGTTTGCGACCAGAGATAGCGTTTGACCCTGGCCTGGAACCAGAAAAAATACAGGCCGGCGGTGGGTATCGCCAACAGGAGGGCAAGCAGGTAGTGACCGAACAGGTCCCCCCCCTTGCCGCTGAACTTGAACTGCCTGTCGCCAAAAAAAGCGTTCTCGCGCCAGAACCGCTCTGTGGCCACCTTGAAGAACGGCCAGTACAGGCCCAGGGTGAGGACCGTCAGGATAAAGCCCATGTAATAAATTTTCAGGGCTTCGCCGCGCTCGCCGCGAAAGGAAAAGCGGATGCCGCGCCACGATGTGCGCGACAGGCGGTAACGCATCGCGCCCACCATCAGCGCCGGCATGGCGAGGGAAAACAGAATGGAAATAATATAGGCGACAAGATTCTCGCTCACCACCGGACCGAGGTCGGGAAGATTCAGGTATTCGCCGCCGTAAATCTGCACCAGCGCGAGCGACCCGGCAATGAGGATGATGATGCCCATGAGCTTGAGAAACCCACGGAACAGCTCGCCGCCGGTGCCGTGGTAGGAAAAGCGGTCGTTGGCGAACGACATGCTCGACCAGATAAACCGGCGCACCCGGGTTTGCGCCCAGTAATGGTACAGGCCGAGGGTGATGATGTTGAGCAGCAGGTTTCCCGTCATGATGCCGAAGAGCGTTCCGACCCGGCCGTGAAACCCCAGGTCGAGAAGGGCGTCGTCGTCATCCTGAATGTCCAGATCCTCGTCCGGCCGCGCGATGCTTTCGATCACGGGCTTGAGCTCCACCTGAAAACCGAGCTTGCGCAGGTAGTCGGAGGCTTCGCCGGTCTGGTGATCAGAGACTTTATATTCGAATTGCCAGGGCTTGCCGTCGGCAAGCTGCAGCATGATGCCCGTGCCCTCCTCGGGATTCATGCGGAAAACCTTGGCCACCTTCCTCGCCGCCTCGCTGCGGTCGGCGCCGAACCATTTGTTCAAAATGATGTGACTGCTCATCGATCCTCCCTAAAACGGTGGCGCCCCCCTGCCAAAGGCCGAAGGCACGTTCGGGGCAACGTCTCTCATTCACATTTACAGACAAAACACCTGTAAACTACGATAACACAAAGCCTCGGGGCAGTCCATAAGCAATTGATTTGTAACAGGTAAAGACCGCGCCGCGGCGGGCCGCCGGAGGTTTAAAGGATTGATTTTTCATCCCTAATGGGCTCACCCGGCAAGGCCTTGCGGAGCAAGAAAAATCGCCCGCTTGAAACACGGTCCTTATCGGCCAGGGAGGCATTTTTCATGACGGCGAAAGTGCGAAACCGTGTTATGATGCTTTAATGCAACAAAAAATCCTCATCGCCTCCAACAACCGGCAGTTCATCGACACCATCCGCGCCGCGCTTGAAGCGCGCGGGCACGAGGCCATTGCCGCCTACAGCCCCGGAGAAGCGCTTAACCGGCTGGATAATAAAGCATTTCACCTGCTGATCGCGGGCTCCGATTTTGTTGCAAAAAAGGGACAAAAGTTTTCAAGCGCCGTCGAAACGCGCTTTCCCGACCTGCCGCTGATTCATCCTGTGGACGAAGGGTCCCCCGGCGGAGGCGCCCGGAAAAGCCCCGCGCCGTTTGCCCCTTCCGGGAGGGCGGTCAAGGCGCTCCTCGAACGGGCCGCCGAACTCCTCGGCGAGGGGCCGCGCCTAACGGCCCCGGCCCGGGACGCCGGCGGGCTGATCGGCGAGAGCCCCGCCATGAAAGCGCTTCGCCGCTCTTTATCCGAGGTGGCGGCCACCGACGCGGCGGTGCTGCTTAAGGGTGAAACCGGAACCGGAAAAAAACTCGCGGCACATTTCATTCACAACCACAGCGCCCGCCACGAGGGCCCGCTCGTCACCGTC
Source organism: Nitrospirota bacterium (assembly GCA_003235465.1). The sequence goes on from QJWD01000410.1 coordinate 3,291, forward strand.
AATTGCGGCGCCCTCGCCTCAGGCGTGCTCGAGAGCGAACTGTTCGGCCACGAGAAGGGCGCGTTCACCGGGGCGCATCAACTCAAAATCGGCAAGTTCGAGTTTGCCGCCTCGGGCTCGCTGTTCCTCGACGAGATCGGCGAATTTTCCCCCGAGCTGCAAACGCGCATGCTGCGGGTGCTCGACGACCGGGTGTTCGAGCGTGTTGGCGGCAATAAAACCCATGCGGTCCACTGCCGCATTCTCGCCGCCTCGCATGTCGATTTCGATGCGGCTCTCGCCCACGGGCGCTTCCGCGAGGACCTGTATTACCGCTTGAACGTCATCGCCGTTCGCCTGCCGCCGCTAAGAGAGCGGCTGGAAGACATCCCGCAACTGGTGGATCATTTTCTCGCGAAAAAAGCGCGGCGGCACAACAAGCCCTGCCCGCGCCCGGCCGAGAGCCTTTTCCAGCAGCTTGAACAACATTCGTGGCCGGGCAACGTCCGCGAACTGGAAAACGTGATCGAGCGCGCCGTCGTGTTCGCGGGCGGCCCTCTGCTCAAACGGGTCGACCTCGAACGGGGGAGCGGGGCCCTGCCCGCGCCGGGGCCAGCCGACGATGTGTTCATGCAGCCGCTCAAGGTTTTTCGCAGCGAGGTCCTCAAGACGCAGGAAGGCGAGTATTTCCGCCGCCTGCTCGGCAGGAATGCGGGCCACATCTCGCGCGCCGCCCAGGCCGCGGGCATCGACCGCAAAACCTTTTACCGGAAGATAAGGCGCTACGGCATCGACCCCAGGCAATACAAAAAGGCGCGGGGGGCCTAGAAGGGGTGCTGTTTTGCGGCTCTGGCGCCCCATTTTTCCGCCGGCCTCGCCGGGTGATAAGGCGAAAACCCGCGCCGGGCCTCACCGGGAGCGTTCGGCAATTATTAGGCATGATGTTTGCTTTACCAATGGCAGGGGCATCAGTCACGCGGCTAAGGGGCAACCCGGTAACCGCTGGAAAACCGTTAGCGAAATCTCAAGCAGAAGGATCGACCCGTGAAGAAGACCAAAACCCCCGCCGCGAAGAAGAAGATCGCGGCGAAAAAGAAGACGGCCTCACCCAAGACGGCAGGGGCCACAGAAAGGAAAAAGGCCGCGAAGAAGAAGGCCGCTCCACGCAAGGCGGCGGCCAAGACGGCGGCGAAGAGAAAAACCACGAAAAAGACCGTGGCGGAAAAGAAAACCGCCCCTCGCAAGGCGGCGGCCGGGGCCACGGCAAAGAAAAAGGCTGCCAGGAAAACCACGGCGGGTAAACGGGGCAAGGCCGGCAGGCTGAAATCGCCCGCTCCCAGCGCGGCGGAACTGCACCCGCCGTTTGAGCTCGAGGACATGGCGCAGGAGGCCAAATTCCTCATTGGCAAGCCGGAGCAGCGCGATGAATCGTGGCTGGAGGCGGCGCCGGAACTGCCCGAGGCCTACGGCGAGGATTGCCTCGTCCTCCTCCCCCGCGACCCCTACTGGGCGCATGTCTACTGGGAGCTGACCGACGCCACCGTGAACCGCGGTTACGAGGCGCTGCAAGGCGAGGGCGCCTTCGGGCAGCCGGTCCTTCGCGTCCGCCCGGTGGGCCAAAAGGCGTACGACATCGAGATCGATTTCCGCTCGCGCCGCTACAACCTGAAGCTCGGACGCCCCGGCGCCGTGTTCCAGATCGAAATCGGGCTGCTTGGCCCCGGCAGGCGTTTCGTCTCGCTGGCCCTGTCCAATTCGGTGACCATGCCGGTGGACGGCCCGTCGGACCTGGTCGATGAGGAATGGATGACCACCGACGAGGAATTTGAAAATTTTTACCGCCTCTCCGCCGGCCCCGGCCAGGCCCTGACGAAAGAAGGCGGGGCGGGTGGCTCGTTCGCCGCCGGCAGTTTCTCTGCCCCGCGCGCTCCGAGCCCCGCTCCCTGGCTCTCAGCCGAAGTGGTGCTCTACGGCGCCACCCAGCCCGGCGGCCGGGTGACGCTCGGCAACAACCCCGTCGAGGTGAGGCCCGACGGCACGTTTTCAGTTCGCCTGGCGTTTCCGGAAGGCCGGCACACGCTGCCGGTCACGTTTCATTCCGCATCCGGCCGGGTGATTAAAAAACTCGCGCCCGAGATCACGCGCAAAAACCGGCAAGAGGAGGTGACGCCATGACCCAAGGATATCTCGCCCTGGTGCTGCATGCGCACCTGCCCTATGTCCGGCATCCGGAATACCCGGAGTTTCTGGAGGAGGACTGGCTTTTCGAGGCCATCAGCGAAACCTACCTGCCGCTCATCAGCATTTTTGACGGCCTGAGAAGGGACGAGGTGCCGTTCGAGCTCACCATGACGCTAAGCCCCACGCTCCTGTCCATGCTCGCGGACCCGCTCCTGCAGGAGCGCTACCGCCGCTTCCTCGACCGCTCCATCGAGCTGTCGTGCAAGGAGGTGGAGCGCACGCGCACCGAACCCGCCTTTCATGAACTGGCGAGGATGTACCACTGGCGCCTCTCTCAGGCGCGCGACCTGTTCGTGAACCGCTACCATAACGACCTCATCCGCGCGTTCGCCGGCTTTCAGGACAGCGGCCATCTGGAGATCGTCACCTGCGGAGCCACGCACGGCTACCTGCCTCTGATGAACCTGAACCCGAGCGCGGTCAGGGCGCAGATCCAGGTGGCGGCGCGCACCCACCAGCGTTTCCTCGGCCGCCGGCCGCGCGGCATCTGGCTGCCCGAATGCGGCTACACGCCGGGCATCTAAAATCATCTGGAGGAGGAGGGCATCCGCTTCTTCTTCACCGACACGCACGGCCTCCTGCACGCCTC
>QJWD01000115.1 GCA_003235465.1 Nitrospirota bacterium
GGCGGCGGCAGATCGAGGAACTGGAGAAAAAGCTGGGCGAAAACGCCGGCGACATGGAAACCCTGCTCAACCTCGGCCATGTCTATTACCAGTTGGGGGAGCACGACAAAAGCGTCGACTACTTGAAGCGCGTCGTCGCCTTGAGCCCGGCGCAGAATTTCGCCCACCTCTACCTGGGCTACAACCTGCTCGAGATGAACCGCCTCGACGAGGCGAGGGAACACTTCGACCGGGCGGTGAAAAGCGACCCGCGCCAGATGGGCACGGTGATGCGCGAGATCGGCCTCATCGAACTGCTCAAAAAATACCAGGCCAACAAGAACAACCTGGGCCTCATCAACTCGGTGGCGCAGTATTACAACATCAAGAACGAGTTCCTGAAATCCCTCGAATACTCGCTGCCGGCGCAGGAGCAGGACCCGATGAACCTGCCGCTCCTGAAAAGCATCATCGTAAGCTACCGGGGCCTCGGCGAACCCAACGAGGTGCTCATCTACGGCACCCGCTACGAGCTCACCTCGCCCGACGACATCAACCTGCAATTCCTCATGGGGGAAGCCTACGCCGCCACCCTGCGCTGCGAGAAGGCCAGGCCTTATCTCGAAAAAGTCCTCGAGCGGGACGACAATTTCCGCAACGCGCGGGCGTTACTCGACCAGTGCCCCTGAGGGGTGCGCGCCCACGCGATTGAACCGGGGCCCGGCCGGCGCCGGCTTGTGGCGGTTTCTTGCTCTGTGCTATGGTATGGGCGCTCGGGGCGGCCTAAACGCCGCCGGTTCATTCCCCCTTAACGGAGATTCGATTCATGGCGGCAAAACAGTGCTCATTCGATATCGTGGCGTCCACCGACATGGCGGAGGTGCAGAACGCGCTCAACCAGGCGATGATGGAGATCCGCCAGCGCTACGATTTCAAGGGCAGCAAGAGCGAGATCACCCTGGAGGCCAAGGACACGGCGCTGGTGATTCTCGCCGACAACGATTCCAAGCTCAAGTCGGTGGTCGATATCCTGGAGGGCAAGCTGGTGAAACGCAAGGTTTCGCTGAAGGCCTTGTCCTACGGCAAGGTGGAATCCGCCTCCGGCGGCATGGTCAGGCAGACGGTCAAATTGCAACAGGGGATTCCCGCGGACAAGGGCCGGGAGATCGTCAAGTTCATCAAGGACATGAAGGTCAAGGTGCAGGCGCAGATCATGGACGATCAGGTGCGCGTGTCCGGAAAGAGCCGCGACGATCTGCAGGAAGTGATCGCCGGCCTGAAAGACAAGGATTTTGACATCGCCATGAACTTCACCAACTACCGGTGAACCACGGCTGCGTTCAGCGGTGGGCGGGGTTGAACGCCTTGATGAGGTCCTGCTGACCCTGATCGGAGAACTGATCGAGGATCTCCACCATGTCGGGCAGGATGCGCTTGAAGATCGCCACCAGCCTGGGCTCGAAGTCCTGTCCGCTCTTTTCCTCGATCATGTCCATCGCCTGCTGGATGGGAATGGCCTCCTTGTAGCGCCGCTTGCTGGTGAGCGCGTCGAACACGTCGCAGATCGCCACGATGCGCCCCACCTGCGGTATCTCCTCACCCTTCAGGCCCAGCGGGTAGCCGCTGCCATCCCAGCGTTCCTGGTGCGTGAGGGAAATCGTCTCCGCCATCTGCATCAGCTTCGAATCGCTGCCCGAGAGAATTTCCGCGCCGATCACCGGGTGCATGCGCATGATCTCCCATTCCTCCTCGGTGAGCTTGCCGGGCTTCATCAGAATCTGATCGGGAATGCCGATTTTGCCGACATCGTGCATCGGGCTCGCCTGCAGGAGAAGCTCGCACTCGTTCTCGGTGAGGCCGACTTCCTTCGCCAGGCGAAAGCACAGGTGGCTCATGCGGATGACATGCAGCCCCGTCTCGTTGTCGCGGTACTCCGCCGCCCGGCCCAGCCGGTGGATGACCTCCAGGCGGGTGAACTCGAGTTCGCGGGTGCGGTCCTTGACCTGCTGTTCGAGCAGCTGGTTCTGCTCCTGGATCTGGTTGTGCAGCATGCGGACCTCGAGCATGTTCTGAATGCGGCTGCGGGTCTCGGTCATGTTGAAGGGCTTGGTTAGAAAATCCTTCGCCCCGGCTTCCAGGGCTTTCAGCCGGGTGGGGTGGTCGCGCTGCGCGGTCAGCACCAGCACGGGCAGGTAGGAGCCGCGGTTGATGCGCTTCAGCGCCTGCATCACCTGAAAGCCGTCCATGTGCGGCATCTTAAGGTCGAGGAGCACCAGATCGGGCTGGAACTCGATGAACGCGTTCACCGCCTGGCGCGAATCGGATACGCTCTTCACCTCGGTGTAGCCCGCCGCCTTGAGGAAACGCTCGAGGACCTTGATGTTTCCCTTTTCGTCGTCGACGATGAGGATGCGGCCGTTTTGGGTGTCCAGTTTTTGCATCTCAAGCCACTCGGTTTCCTGGCCTGGGCTCCGGGATCGCATGGCCCGGACCGGGCCCAGACATTTACATTTACATGGATATGCTTCCTATAATAAACCACAATCCGGCGCGAGTCAATACCGCCGTTTACGGAAGTTTTGCGGATGGCCGGGCGAATTGGGGCTTAAGTGTAAATCTATTCGGGTTTGCGGCCCGGACTTGCGGCAATCAGGTTTTTAAAAAACGCGCCCAGGCGCTCTCTCAAGCCTGCCAGGCGGTTTTTTACATAGGTGGAGCGGCTGAACAAACGCCGGTGGGTTGCCTTGAGCAGGCGGGGGATATCGAGGTGTTCGGGGCAACGCGGCAGGCAATCGCCACATTCGGTGCAGTTCCAGGCGAATGTGCCGGGAAACCAGTGGCCCTTGCCCTCCAGCATGTTGTAGCGGAAGCGGCCGTAGGTCTCCATGTCGAAGCCGGTAAGAAGGTTGCGAAAGCGCAGCACCTCGGGGATGTTGATGTCCTCCGGGCAGGGAAGGCACTCGTCGCACAGGGTGCAGCGTCTGTCGATGCCCGGCCACACCGCGTCCATCCTTTCTTTCACCGCGAGGTCGCGCTTTGAGAAATAGCCCTCGCCATCGAGGAGGGCGAGGTTCTGCTCGAAGTGTTCGGGCGCGTGCATGCCCATGCTGAGGGTGGTGACCTCGGGGTGGCTCAGGCAAAAGCGGGCGTTGAACTGAATCGGCGACAGGGGCTCGCACAGCCGGCGCACTTTCTCCGACGGGAGCCACAGCATGCCGCCCTTCTCGTTGGGCGAAATGATGAAGACGCCCAGGTCCCGCTCGCCCGCAAGCTTCACGGCAGGCAGGTTGCGCTGAAAGAAATAATAGTAATGCAGGTTGACGAAGCTGAACAGGCCGCTGTCGATGCCCTTCAGGATGATGGAAAGCGGCGCGTGGGTGGAAAAGCCGATATGGCGGATGACCCCCTCCTCCCTCAGTCGGTGCAGCTCCTCCACCGGCCCGCCGGGGTGGAGCGCCGCCTTTAGCCGATCTTCGTTATTAAGACCGTGCCAGCCGTAGAAATCGACATAGTCGAGGCCGAGCGCCTTTAGCTGGCCTTCCACCAGCCGGCGGGTGTCCTCCGCCGTCATCGGCGCGCCCTTGGTCATCACCTTGTATTCCGACCGGGGGCGGCCGAGTTCCTTGAGCGCGGCGCCAAACAGGTGCTCGCTCTTGACGTAGCCGTAGGCGGTTTCCAGGTGATTGATGCCCGAGGCGAAGGCGCGCCGGGTGCTGTCGATGCAGCTCGCGAGGGCCGCACTCGGCAGCCGGTCGCGGGGGGCATCCCACCCGCCAGGGAAGCGCATGCCCCCGAGGGTGATCACCGAAATCCTTTCGTTGGTTTTTCCGAAGCGGCGGTAGTCCATGGCCTGCCGGGTTGGGTTGCTTCTGGTAGGCCCGCGTCTCGCGGTTCTTAAGGATAAGGGCGGCCTGCCGCTTAAGCAAGCAAAGGATGACCCCCGCCCGCCCAGGCAACGCCAGGTTTTTCATGCCCCCGGGTTCGAAGGCGGGCCCTTGCCCGGCACATGAAAATCCCCGCGCTTGATTGCGGCCCATGGCCGGGCACATGAAAATCCCCGCGCTTGATTACGGCCCATTGCCCGGCACGTGGAAATCCCCGCGCTTGATTGCGGCCCATTGCCCGGCACATGAAAATCCCTGCGTTTGATTGCGGCCAATAACCCGCTATAATGAAGCCCCGGCGCCGGCCGTCCGGGAAACCGAACCCTTATGATCATCCCGCTCTCCAGCCTCAGGCGCATCGTTCAAACCGTCCTCAGGCCGGGAGTGCGCCTGCCGCTGTTTTTGGTGGCGGCGCTCGGGGTCATGATTTTTATCTTCGCGGGCGTGTTCGCGTTTCTGGAGGAAGGCGCGGGGTTCGGCGACGGGCTTTGGACCGCCTACATCACGCTGACCACCATCGGCTATGGCGATTACAGCGCCAAAACCCTAGGGGGCAGGGTGGTCACCGTTATCACCTCGATGCTGGGCATCGGCTGCTTCGGCGTGTTCACAGGCGTCATCGTCGAAGCGGCGATCAAGCGAAGGAGCCGAAAAATGAAAGGCGAAGGCAACTACAGCGGCGAAGGCCACCTGGTGATCGTCAACGTGCCGTCGTACCAGGAACTCAAGGAGCTCCTGAAGGAGCTGGACCTGAGCCCGGACTACAAGGACGCGCCGCGCGTCATCCTGGCGGGGGCGCTGCCGGGAAACGACGCCGAGTTCCCCGGCGACCTGTACGAGCGCATCGAAGGTTTCATCAAGGGGCCGCCGTCCACGCTGGAAACGCTGAAGCGCGCGAACCTGTCGCACGCCCGCGCCTGCCTGTTTCTTTCGACGCCCGCCGAGCCCGCCCTCGACGACACCAACACCCTGACCGCCGGGCTCATCGAGAGGCACTGGCCCGAGGTCATCACCGTCCTCGCCTGCAGCCGTGGCGAAACCCTGAAGAATTTGAAACTGTTCAACATCGATGGCGGCATCAACGCCATCGACCTGCAGATGGGCTTCCTGGTGCAGGAACTGGAAGACCCGGGAGTGTTCAACGTCTACAGCCAGCTTTCCTCCAACAAGGCCGGCAGCCAGATCTACATCAGCCGCACCCCGCTCGGCGAATGGAACAAGAGCGGCCGGGTGATCGCCTTAAGCGAGCTCAAGCAGGCCGTTATCCAGCTCGACATTCCCGCCGAGATCGTCGGCATCAAGCGCAAATCAGAACCGGACATTCTGCTCCTGCCGCCCAACGGCCTCGAACTCAACCCCTCGGATCACCTGGTGTACATGGCGAAGGCCAGGTTCGACTGGCGCGGGCGCGGCGCGGAAATCGTCCAGGCCGTCGAAAATGCCGATTAACGGCAAGCCGGCCCGAAGCGGCCGCCGCACAACGGGAAAGGGTGCATGACGACGTTTCGCTTCATTCATTGTTCCGACCTGCACATCGACAGCCCCTTCAAGGGCCTCTCCTGCGTCGAACCGCGCCTCGCAGCCCGCCTGCTGGATTCCACCTTTCAGGCGTTCAACACCGTGGTCGAGCGCGCCATCGGCGAACAGGTGGACGCGGTGATCATCGCCGGCGACGTTTACGACAGCGCGGACCGCAGCCTGAAGGCGCAGTTCAAGTTCCGCGCCGCGCTTTCCCGTCTCTCGCGGGCGGGCATCCCCGCTTTCATCGCCCACGGCAACCACGATCCGCTGAACCGCTGGTCGAACCACCTCGAGTGGCCAAAGGGCGTCACCGTGTTCCCCGGCGACCGGGTGCAGGCGGTGCCGGTGGTAAAAGACGGCGCGACCCTCGCCCACGTTTACGGCATCAGCTTTCCCACACGCGACGTCTCGGAGAACCTGGCGCTTCGTTTCAAGCGCGGCACCCACCCCGGCTTCTCGGTGGGCGTGCTGCACGCCAACGTCGGCGGCCGCCCCGGGCACGACCCCTACGCCCCCTCAACCGTCGCCGAGCTGTCGAAGCCGGGCATGGACTACTGGGCGCTCGGCCACATCCACCAGCGCGAGGTGGTGAAGGCGCACTCGCCGGCCATCGTCTATTCGGGCAACACGCAGGGACGAAGCGTCCGCGAGCCGGGCCCGCGCGGCTGCTACCTGGTGACGATGGAAGAGGGCAAGCCGCCGGAAACCC
>QJWD01000386.1 GCA_003235465.1 Nitrospirota bacterium
GCCGGCGTCGGCCACGGCCACCTGCGCTTCCGCGAGGCGGCTCTCGGCGCGCTTCTGCCAAGGCGCGGCGGGCGGCGTGGCCTTCGCCAAAGCGCTCCAGGCGCGATAGGCCGCTTCCGTCCTTCCCGCCTGGTAATCCGCCAGCGCCAGGTAATAGCGCACCCCCGGATGCGCGGGGTCTATGGCGCTCCCCTGCACGAACGACCGCTTCGCTTCCGGCGTGATTTTGCCTTCCGCCGCCGAAACCAGGGTTTCACCCATCGTCACCCGCAGGTCCGCATTGTAGGGAGCGATCTCGATGGCGTGCGAGAACGCCATCATCGATTTATCGGCCTGGCCCAGCGTCGAATACGAACGCGCGAGCAGCGTCCATCCTTCCAGATCGTCGGGCGCGGTCTCCAGGCGTTTCGCCAGGCGGTCGGTGAGCTTATCGAGCGGCATGTCCATGAGCGCGCTGGCGCCCGCCTTGGGAACCCTGCTGGCGAACGTGCGCACCGGAATCTGCCGGCCCGTCTCGCTCATCGCGGCGAGCCGGCTCTTTTCCATCTGTGCGGAAGGAACCTCCGTGTTGTAGATCACCAACAGCCCGGCGACCACCACACCCGCGGATATCCAGCCGACAACCCTGAAATACCCCGGGATCTTTTTACCGTCGATCTCCATATTCATTCGCCTCTTTCCTCATGCATGGGCCGCATCCTGCACATACCCTCCTGCAAGCGACGACGCCAGCGGAGCGGTGCATCGCATTAACATCTGCTTTTTCAAAAGGCGCGAAACATCCCTCGCCCTGTCAATTCATTCTATGCGAAGTGACTTCGAAACCCAGTGATCCAAATCACAGGCGCGAGTGATCCGTCTTATCGTGAACGAAGAAAGCAGGAGTTAATCTGGAACCGCCTCACCAGACGTCGTTGGCCTGAAAAGAGTTATCGATGATACCGGGTGCGACTGGCACCCCGCGGTCACACGAATCATGCAACTGCGTGTGAACAAAAAGATAAACCCGGGCCGCAGGAATGGAGCCGGGCGACGCACCGCATGCTGAAAAATCGCTTTAATATTTTGATGAATTGATTGGCCCGGGAATTGCTTGGCTCAGAATCGTTAACCATCGAACCCACCAACAATAAAAAATAACGCCACCGACCCATGCAAGGACTTTCGGTATACAGTTTGCCTGCCGTGTTGATTTTCACCGCATACTTTGCCGCCCGTTTCCGGCGCGAAAAAAGGAGCCTGGTGATCCAGAAGGAAGAGTTGGACGCAGGGCTGACCGAGCCCGCCTCGCTGCACCCCGTCATCGATCCGGGGATTTGCGTCGGCTGCTCCGCCTGCGTCACCGCCTGTCCGGAAAACAATGTCCTCGGCATCATCCGCGGCAAGGCGAGCCTCATCGCGCCGACGCACTGCATCGGCCATGGCGCGTGCAAGGCGGCCTGCCCGATGGACGCCATCCAGCTCGTGTTCGGCACCGCCACGCGCGGCGTGGACATTCCCCACATCGAACCCGACTTTCAGACCAACGTCCCCGGCATCTACATCGCCGGCGAGCTCGGCGGCATGGGCCTCATTCGAAACGCGGTGGCGCAGGGCCAGCAGGCGGTCGAGTCCATTCACCGAACCCTCGGCAAACCCGGCCGGGGTGGCGTGCTCGATCTCGTGATCATCGGCGCCGGGCCGGCGGGGTTCGCCGCTTCCCTCGCCGCCAAGGAGCGCGGCTTAAGCTTCGTTACCCTCGAGCAAGAAAGCCTGGGCGGCACCATCGCCCATTTCCCGCGCGGCAAAATCGTCATGACCGCGCCCGCCCACCTGCCCCTGGTGGGGAAAATGGACTTCCGCGAAACGCAAAAGGAAAACCTGCTCAACTTTTTCAAGCGTGCGGAAAAGAAAGCCGGCCTGAGAATAAACTACCAGGAACGCGTGGAAGCCATCAAGCCCGATGGCGACGGTTTTCTGGTGACGACCGCGAAGGGAAAATACCGCGCCCGCGCCATCCTGCTCGCCATCGGCCGCCGGGGCACGCCCCGGAAACTCGGCGTTCCCGGTGAAGAGCATTGCAAGGTCGTCTACCGGCTAATCGATCCGGAACAATACCGTGGCAAGCACGTGCTCGTGGTCGGCGGCGGCGACAGCGCGCTGGAGGCCGCCGTCAGCATCGCCGAACAGCCGCGCACCCGCGTCACCCTGTCTTACCGGGGCGAATCGTTCAACCGCGCCAAGAAAAAAAACCGCGACAACGTTCATCGCCTGCAGCGGGCGGGAGGGCTCTCCGTGTTGCTCGGCTCGCAGGTGATTTCCATCTCGAGCACCACCGTCGAGCTGGTGCAAGGCGGCCGGCCGCTGAAATTGACCAACGACAGCGTGATCGTCTGCGCCGGCGGGGTGCTGCCGACGGCGTTTCTTAAAGACATCGGTATCGAAGTGGAGACGAAATTTGGCACGCGCTGACCAGAGATCGCTCTCGGCCAAAACATGCGGGCTGGCGCTGGCGCTGAGCGCCCTGCTGGCCGCCTCGCCCGGCTACGCAGGCGGGCTTGAAGAAGCGCGCCAGGCGGCGCGCGCCAGGGATTTCACCCGCACCGCCGAAATTTTGAAGCCCCTGGCCGAGGCGGGCAACCTCGAAGCCCAGGTCACCCTCGCCGGGCTGTACCGCGCTGGGCAGGGCGTCGAGAAGAACCACGAGGCGGCGGTTCGGCTCCTGACCCTGGCCGCCAAAGCGGGAGACGCCGGCGCGCAGTATCAACTGGGCGTCATGCACGAGAACGGCTGGGGCACGCCGCGAGACCTCGCCCAGGCGAAGAAATGGTTTGCCGAGGCGGATAAGCAGGGTCACCCGCTGGCGCGTGAAAAGCTCAGGCTGATGGCGAAAGCGCCCTCCCCCGCACCGGAGCCGGCGCTGCTTGCCGCCGCCCGCGCGGGCAACCTCGCCGCGCTCGAAAGCGCGCTCCTTCAAAGCGAAACCCTGGAGTATAAAGACGACACGGGCCGAACCGCTTTCTTCCTCGCCGCCGTGAACCGTCATTTCGACGCCGCCCTCAAGCTCGCGGAAGCAGGTGCCGACCGGGATGCGCAGGACCGGGATGGCGACACAGCGCTTATTCAATTGACCCGCGAGGGTGACGAGGTAGGCGTAAAGCAACTTCTTTCGATGGGGGCCGATCCGGGGATCGAAAACCGTGAGAAGGAAAGCGCCCTCGGCCTCGCAGGTAACAATGCAAAGCTTGCCCCCCTGTTTGCCGAGGCCAAGGCCCTGGAGGACGCGCGCCAGGCGGCGCGGGCCCGGGACTTCAGCCGCACCGCCGAAATTTTGAAACCACTGGCGGAAGCGGGAAACCTTGAAGCCCAGGTCACCCTCGCCGGGCTGTACCGCGCTGGGCAGGGCGTCGAGAAGAACCACGAGGCGGCGGTTCGGCTCCTGACCCTGGCCGCCAAAGCGGGAGACGCCGGCGCGAAGTACCAGCTCGGCATCATGCACGAAAACGGCTGGGGCACGCCGAAGGACCCCGCCCAGGCGAAGAAATGGTTTGCCGAAGCAAGGGGGCACGCGCTGGCGGAAGTCAAAAAGACGCAGCTCGCGCAGGCGGAAAACGAGAGCCTGGAAACGCTCGCGGCGCGGTTGCTTGCCGCGGCAGGCGGCGGCCGGGCCGAGGAAGCGCGCTTCCTCATCGAGCGCGGCGCTCCGGTCAACGCCGCAGACCCGCACGGGCTAACGCCGCTCATCGCCGCGACCCTGCATGGCCACCTGGAAGTCATCGGCGTGCTTCTCGAATCCGGCGCCGATGTGGAAAAGGAAAACCGTTACGGCGACCGCGCTCTCCATATCGCATCGGCCCGGGGAGACAGGGACGCGGTGGCCAGGCTCGTTAACGCGCGCGCCAGCAAGAACAGCCGCGACAAAAACGGCAACACGCCCCTCCTCGTCGCCACCCTCAAACGGCGGGACAGGGTGGCGCTCTTCCTCATTGAAAACGGCGCCGACATTGCCCCCAAAAACAAAAAGGACCTTTCCGCCGCCGACGTCGCGAAGGCAAACAAGTCTCAGAAGGTGCTTCAGGCGCTCATCGCCAAGGGGGCCACTCTGAGACCCGACGGCCCGAAAGAACCGGACACGGCGGCGCTGATCGCGCAGCTCGAGGAAAGCGCGAGCGGCGCGCAAGGGGCCGGGGGAGACCACCCCTACGCCAACTGGCCGCCCCTCACCATCGCCGCATATCGCGGACAAACCGCTGTAGCGCGTGCGCTGCTCGCGGGGGGCGCCGCCGTCGACGCCCAGGACCCAAACAGCAAAAGCGCCCTGCACCGCGCCGCGGAACGGGGCTTCACCGAGATCGTTCGCGCCCTGCTCGATCATGGCGCGAACGCCAACCTCGCCCTGCCCGAACAGGAAACCCCGCTGCACCTGGCGGCGAGGGGCGGGCACACGGAGGTGATGAAACTGTTGCTTAAAGCCGGGGCGGATAAAAGCGCAGCGACCAAAAGCGGCATAACAGCCCTCGGCCTCGCCATCGAAAACAACCGTAAGGAAGCGGCGAACCTGCTCGTCGCCCCGGGCGGCCGCCTCGCCCGGGAAGATAAAGACGCCGCGCTGATTCTCGCCGCCGGAAGGGGATGGCACGGGCTGGCCCTCTCCCTGCTCAAGCAGGGCGCTAATGTCAACAGCCGCGACCCGGGCGGGCAAGGCGCATTGTCGCACGCGGCAAGCGCGGGCCACCTCGAAACCGTTGAACTCCTTCTCGAACAGGGGGCCGATGCCCTCGCACGCGACAAGGCGGGCCATTCTCCGCTCGCGCTCGCGGCGAAGCGCGGACACGCCAGGATCGTGGATCGCCTGATTCGCGCCAAAGCGAGCGTCGATCAGCCTGCGGCGGGCGGCAACACCGCCCTCATGCTCGCCGCCGCTCACGGCCACCTCGAAACCGTTCGCCTGCTTCTCGACGCGGGCAGCTCGGTGAACGGGAGAAACGACAACGGGGACACGGCCCTGTTCATGGCCGTCAGGGAGGGCCACGCCCCGGTGGTCGCGCATCTACTTGAACAGGGCGCGGACCCCAACCTGAGAAACGGCAAGCGGCAGCAAGCCTACTCCCAGGTGGCCGAGGGCCGCGACGACATCATGACGCTTCTCAAAAACCACAAGGCGTCACGAAGCTGGTTTTCCGAAATCTTTTAACCCGGGGCCGGGCGATGAGCACACTTGCTAGCAAGAAAATCCTGATGCAGCGGGCGGCGCTGGATAAAGCGCCCTTCCCCGCCACGCCGGTTGCCAAGGAGCCCGGCGCCCCTTCGGCCGCCCCCCGGAAGTACCGGCCGGGTGCCCTGGCCAGAGCCGGCGCTTTCCTGTTTTACGGGTCGATGGCGTTTCTCGCCTACGCCGGATGGAAAACCCGGCACCTCGAATACCTGACGCCGGAAGGCGGCCTGGGCTACCGGCTCGGCATCACCGGCGGCGTCATCCTGCTCGTGCTCCTGCTCTACCCGCTGCGCAAGAAGACGCGCTTCATGCGGAACTGGGGCCCAGTCAAGCACTGGTTCCGCATCCACATGGCTCTCGGTGTCCTGGGCCCGCTGTGCATCCTGTACCACGCGAATTTCAGCCTCGGGTCCGCCAACAGCAACGTCGCCCTGTTCTGCATGCTCACGGTCATGGGCAGCGGCCTGGTGGGACGTTTTCTCTACACGCGGATTCATTACGGACTCTACGGCAGCCGCGCCACCCTCAAGGAACTGCAGGACGAGCTCAAGAACGAAGAGGCCGAGGGGAATCAACTGCCCGATTTTCCACCCCGGGTCCGCGAGCGGCTGCACGCGCTGGCGGAGCGGGCGCTCGCGCCCGCCGGGTCGTTCGCCGGGGTGGTGGCGCGAGGCCTGTTCGCGGGCATCAGGCACCGATGGATTCTTTCCGGCCTGCTGCGCGAGGTCCGGCAGGCGCTTTCGGCCCATAAGCGGGCGGCGAAACTGAGCGACGGGGTGGCAGAGTCGCGGTACATAAAATCGGAACGGTGGATGCGGGAATACCTGGATACCCTCACCCGCATCTCCGAGATCGACGTGTTCGCACGGATGTTTTCATTCTGGCACAT
>QJWD01000011.1 GCA_003235465.1 Nitrospirota bacterium
GCCGACATCGACGCCCAGGAAGCCTGGGATGTGACGACGGGAAACCCGGACAACATCGTCATGGTTCTCGATACCGGCGTCAACTACCTGCACGAGGATCTGGTGGACAACGCCTGGACCAACCCCGGCGAGATTGCTGGCAACGGCATCGACGACGACGCAAACGGCTACGTGGACGACGTGCACGGAATCGACACCATCGACGGCCTGGGCGACCCCGACGCCGACAACGACCCGATGGACGACCACGGCCACGGCAGCCACGTTTCGGGAACCCTGGGCGCGCGCGGCAACAACGGCATCGGGGTGACCGGCGTTAACCACCAGATCAAGATCATGGGCTGCAAATTCTTGAACTCGGTGGGCGAGGGTGAAATTTCCGACGCCGTCAAATGCCTGGACTACGCCAAGACCATGAAGGCGGACCACGGCTTCCCCATCCTGCTCACCAACAACAGTTGGGGCTGCACCAGCGACGATATCGGCTGCGACAGCCAGGCTCTGAAAGACGCCATCCAGCAGACCGGCGAGGAGAACATGCTGTTCGTCGCCTCGGCGGGCAACGAGGGGGCGAACAACGACGCCCTCCCGCATTTTCCCTCCGGCTACGATCTTGACAACATCATCTCCGTCGCCGCCACCGACCGCGAGGACGACCTTCCCTTCTTCAGCAACTTCGGCCTGAGCACGGTGGACCTCGGCGCCCCCGGCTGGGAGATCAACAGCACGCTTCTAGGCAACTCTTATTCTGGCGCCGTCCCGTTATGGAGCGGCACCTCGATGGCGGCACCGCACGTGTCAGGCGCGGCGGCGTTGATCTGGGCGAAGGACCCCTGGCGCAGCTACCTCGAGGTGAAGAACCTCATCATGCTCACCACCGACCCGCTGTTCTCGCTCGCCGACATCACGGTGACAGGCGGACGCCTCAACATCAACAGCGCCCTCACCTGCGTGCAGGGCACCCCCGATATGCGGATTCTTTCTCCGCTCGAGGGGTTCACCGCGGGCCTCGGCCAGGTGCTCACGGTGACGGCGCGCATTCAGGACTGCGGCATCGCCCTTCAGGGCGCAACGGTGACGGCGACGCCGAACAACGGCGACCCGCAATTTACCCTGTTCGACGACGGCATCGCGCCCGACAAGCGGGCGGGCGACGGCCTGTACACGGCGGCGTGGCTGCCCTTCACTCCCGGAAACGTGACTCTCGCCATCGCCGCCACACAGGGGGCGAACAATTTTAACGGCAGCGTGAGCGGCGCGGTGTCGAATGACAACTACGTTTTCGACGATCAGGTCGCCTACAACTGGATTCCCGCCGAGGGCAGCAACGGCAATCCCACCAGCATCAACAGCCCTGACGACGACTTCACCAGCGACGTGATCCCCATCGGCTTCGATTTCACGTTCTACGGCACAACCTACAGCGAACTCACCGTCGCCACCGACGGCATCATGGGATTCGGTTCCGTCAGTGTCTCGGGCGTCAACCACCCCATGCCCAAAGGCACCGGCCCGGCCGAGATTGCGCCGTTCTGGGACGACCTGGTAGGCAGCTTCTGGAGTTTCGACACCGACGGCGTGTGGTACCGCCAGGAAGGCACGGCGCCCAACCGGCGGCTCATCGTGCAATGGAACCGGGTTTCACAGTGGCCGGGTCTGGGAGACGCGACCTTTCAGGCCATCCTGTTTGAAACCTCGAACGAGATCAAATTCCAGTATCAGGATGTAATCTTCGAGCCCACATTTGGATCGGATTCGGACAACGGCGGCTCGGCCACCATCGGCGTGCAGAATCAGGACGGCACCCAGGCGGCGCAGTATTCGTTCAACACCGCTTCGGTGAGCGCCGGTAAGGCAATCCTTTTTTCCGCCGCTGTCGCCGGGCATCAGCTTAAGATCGCCGGTGGCCCCGAGGCGTCTCCCAACCCGGTGTTTTCCGGCGGGCAGGCGCAGGTGGGGGTGAGCGCCGTCGACAATGAGGGCCACCCTCTGAGTTACCATTGGACGACGGACTGCGCCCCCGGCCCGAACAATGACGGCAAATTCAACAATCCCAACATCCGCGCGCCGATCTGGACGGCGCCCGTGCATGAATCGGGCACGCCGCTTTCGTGCACGCTTTCAGTCACCGTGGATGATGGTACGGACTCGGTGTCCGGCCAGTTCGAGATGATGGTGGAATCGGCGCCGCCGCACCTGATCGATATTTCGAGCGGCCCGGCCGGCAGCCCCAACCCGGCCAACCCCGGCGACACGGTGGGCCTGATCCTTAGCGCCAGCGACACCCTCGGCCACGGCCTAAGCTTCAACTGGACCGCCTCCTGCCCGACCCTGTCGGGTAACGGCACCTTCGACGACGCCACGGCGCAAAACCCCGAGTGGACGCCACCGGCAAACAACGGCACCGCGCCCGCCGCCTGCACCCTTGAAGTGACGGTGGCGGACGGGGGGACACTCTCGGAAACCGTGAATTACAGCCAGACGGTTAACCCGGCACACACCCTCACCATCCTGATCGAGCCGGACGGTACGCCAAACCCCGTCGCCTCAGGCGGCCAGGTGGCCCTGTCGGTGAGCGCACATGACACACACAATCATGACCTGGGTTACTTCTGGAGCACAGGCTGCGGCGGCAGCTTCGATAGCCCCTCGACGCAGAACCCGACGTGGACCGCGCCGGTGTACGACGGCGAAGGAGATCTGTCATGCGTGATTGGTGTCACCGTTAACGACGGCGTCATAAACGTGACTGGTCAGTTCGAGCAATTCGTTAGACCGTCGGGGGGGTCACCGGGTGATGCGATCCTCGCGGTCAGCCCGGTCAGCGGCGACCCGGAGGATTTCCTGGCCTCCGGTCCGAAGGGCGGCCCGTTCGATCCTGCGAGCAAAAAGTACATCGTGAGCAACACCGGCGGCCTGGCGATGGATTTCACCGTTTCCAAAGCCGCGTCCTGGCTGCAGGTCTCGCCCGCGAGCGGCACCCTGGGCCCAGGGACAAGCCAGGAAGTGGTGGTTTCTCTTACCAACCGCGCGACCAAATTGAAAGACGGCACCTACGAGGATTCGATCGTGTTCACCAACGTGACGAGCGGCACCGGCAACACCAGTCGCGCCGCGACGTTGATCGTCGGCGGCGCGCCCCCGCCCCCTTCAGGCACGGTGGAAGTCACCCCGGCCGAGGGCCTGAGCGCGAGCGGCAAGCCCGGCGGCGTGATCTCGGCGGCGATCAGTTATTTGGTCACCAACACCGGGACCACAACGGTCAATTATTTGGTGACCAACGGCGAACCCTGGGTGACGGCCTTGATTCTTGAAGGGGACGGCGCCCTGAACCCGGGTGAAACCGAATCGGTATTGGTTGCCATCAATAGCTATTCCACCGTTCTTCCGGCGGGGAGCCACAGCGACACGGTGACTTTTACCAATGACGATGACGCCACCGTCATCGCCGCCCGCCCGGTGACCCTGAACCTGCGCGGTAAAGCCCGCTGACCGGCGCGCCGCCCAGGAAACCCGTGTAAATAAAAAACCCCCCTTTCGGGCCGCCCGGCGGCCTGAGAGGGGGGTTCTTTTTTTTACCGGCTGATTTCGTCGAGCCGGACTTGCCTTCTTATTTCGGGCCGATCATTTTCTCGGGTCGAACCTTTTCGTCAAACTCCTCCGCCGTCAGCTGGCCGAGCGCCACCGCCGCTTCCTTCAAGGTGCTGTTGTCCTCGTAGGCTTTCTTCGCCACCTTGGCGGCGTTGTCGTAGCCGATGTGCGGGTTGAGCGCCGTCACCAGCATGAGCGAGTTTTTAAGGTGAGCGGCGATCTGCTCGCGGTTCGGTTCGATGCCTTTGACGCAGTGCTCGTTGAACGAGCGGCAGGCATCTCCGAGCAGGCGAATCGATTGCAGCAGGTTGTAGATCATCACCGGTTTGAAGACGTTCAGCTCGAAGTGGCCGCTTGCGCCGCCGAAGTTGATGGCGGTGTCGTTGCCGAGAACCTGGGTGGCGACCATCGTCATCGCTTCCGACTGCGTCGGGTTGACCTTGCCCGGCATGATGGAGCTGCCCGGCTCGTTGGCGGGCAGGATCAGCTCGCCCAGGCCGCAGCGCGGGCCTGAGCCCAGCCAGCGGATGTCGCTGGCGATTTTCATCAGTGAGCAGGCGAGGGTCTTGAGCGCGCCGCTCGCCTCGACGATGGCGTCGTGCGCGGCGAGCGACTCGAACTTGTTGGGCGCGGTGACGAAGGGAAGCCCGGTGAGATCGGCGATGACCTTGGCGACTTTCACGGCGAAATCCCGGTGTGAGTTGAGCCCGGTGCCCACCGCGGTGCCGCCCAAGGCAAGCGGGTAGAGCCTGGGCAGGCAGCCCTCGATGCGGGCGAGGCCGTGGTCGAGCTGGGCCACGTAGCCGCTGAACTCCTGGCCGAGGGTGAGCGGCGTGGCGTCCATCAGATGCGTGCGGCCGATCTTGATGATGTCCTTGAACGCTTCGGATTTTTCCCGGAGCGCGTCGCGAAGCGCCGCAAGCGGCGGCAGGAGCCCCTCGTGGATGCGCTCCACCGCGGCGATGTGCATGGCGGTGGGAAAGGTGTCGTTCGACGATTGCCCCATGTTGACGTGGTCGTTGGGGTGGATGGGGTTCTTGGAGCCGAGGACGCCGCCGGCCATCTCGATGGCGCGGTTGGCGATCACCTCGTTGCTGTTCATGTTGGACTGGGTGCCGCTACCCGTCTGCCAGATGCGCAGGGGAAAATGCGCGTCCAGCGTGCCCGCGATCACCTCGTCGGCGGCTTTTGCGATCAGTTCCTTCTTGTCGCCCGGCAGGAGGCCGAGCTCGGCGTTGACCAGGGCCGACGCTTTTTTAAGGATGCCCATGGCGCGGATGATCTCGCGCGGCATGGTTTCGATGCCGATGTCGAAATGGATCAGCGAGCGGGCGGTTTGCGCCCCGTAATAGCAGCTAACGGGAACCTCAATTTCACCCATGCTGTCGGTTTCGATCCGGTAGTCCATGATCCTCCTCCTTCTCGTTAAAAATAATCCGCCACGTTTGGCGGATGTTGTTCGGTTAATGATTTTTTATATGTGCCCCGGTGGGTTACGGCCTCATAAAAAATAATCCGCCGCCTTTGGCGGAAGTTGTTCCACTTAATGATTTTGTGTCATGCGTCTCGGTGCGTTACAGCCTCATAAAAAATAATCCGCCGCGTCGGGCATGTGTTCTTCGATGAAGGCCTTGAAATTTTTCAGAAGGCGCGCTTCGGCTTGGCGCACCGCCTCGCGCGTGATGTTGAACTGGTCGCCGATTTCCTGCAATGACAGCGGCGATTCGGTGAGCACCCTGTCCTCCAGGATCCTGAGCTGCACCGGCTTCAGGTCCTGCTTGAAGCGGGCGATGTGCTCGCCGAGCTGGGCGCGCATCTCATCGCGCTCGACGCTCTTGTAAGTGGATGCGTCGGAAGCCATCGTCGAGGCGGGGGTGCTCTCGCTTGCGGGGTGCAGGGGGGTGTCCATCGACACGTCGGCTTGCCCCAGGCTCATGTCCACATCGATGATCTCGCCTTCATCCACGCCGAAGCGTTCGGCGAGCAGCTTGGGGGTGGGGGAGAACCCTTCGCGCTCCAGCTTTTCCTTTTCCCGCTTCAGGTTGAAAAGCAGCTTGCGCCGAACATTGGTGGTGCCCACCTTGACCAGGCGCCAGTTGTCGAGAATATATTTCAGGATGTACGATTTGATCCACCACGAGGCGTAGGCCGAAAGCCGGACGCCGCGGAACGGGTCGAAGTTTTTCACCGCCTTCATGAGGCCGACGTTGCCTTCCTGGATCAGGTCCATCATGTTTTGCCATTGCCGGCTGAAGGTCATGGCGATGCGGACGACGAGCATCAGGTTGGCGGTCGTCAGGCGGTAGGCGGCGTCGAGGTCGCCCTTCTCCCTGAGCAAGAGGGCGAGGTGCTTTTCCTCTTCCTCGGTGAGCTCCTCGTAGCGCTTGATCTCCTGAATGTAGGCGGTGAGCGGGTCGAGGACGGCGAGGGACTTTTCGCTGCCCTTGACGGGAACCAGGGAAGAC
>QJWD01000272.1 GCA_003235465.1 Nitrospirota bacterium
GCAACGTGTGCGACGATTGCCATGTCACCAGCAACTGGACCACCGTCAACTTCGATCACAGCGGCGTCACCGCCTCCTGCGCCACCTGCCACAACGGCACGACGGCAACCGGCAAGAGCGCGACCCATATCAACACCACCAGCACCTGCGACGACTGCCACGCCACCAGCGCCTGGCAGCCGGTGACGCGCGTCGACCACGCCTCCGTCGTCGGCACCTGTTCTTCCTGCCATAACGGCACGACGGCGACGGGCAAACCGGCGAACCACCTGCAAACCAGCAACGTGTGCGACGATTGCCATGTCACCAGCAACTGGACCACCGTCAACTTCGATCACAGCGGCGTCACCGCCTCCTGCGCCACCTGCCACAACGGCACGACGGCAACCGGCAAGAGCGCGACCCATATCAACACCACCAACACCTGCGACGACTGCCACAGCACCCTCGCCTGGGTGCCCGCCCATTTCGATCATTCCGCCGTGACGGGAAGCTGCTCTAGCTGCCACAACGGCACCACGGCGACGGGAAAGCCGGGCAACCATTTCGCCACCACCCTGCAATGTGACGAGTGCCACAACATCAACTCGTGGACCTCCATCGACTTCAACCATTCGTCGCCGTCTTACCCTGGCGACCACAACTCGAGCATGACGTGCCTGAGCTGCCACCAGGGCAACAGCCAGACGGCCACCTGGACGTTCGGCGCCTACAAGCCCGACTGCGCCGGCTGCCACGCCAACCGGTTCGTGCCGAGCGAACATAAAAAATATGAGAACCCGGATACGTTCTACAGCGTGAGCGAACTGAGGGATTGTTCCGGTGCCTGCCACCTGTACACCGACAGCACCATGACAACGATCAAGAATTCCAGGCGGGGGCAACACCAGCCGAGGGACGGCGGCTTTTGACGCCCAAAATCTCTAATTTCCAATCCATGAATTATTCATAGCAAGCGGAGCGACGGTTGACCCACAGATTCAAAAAGCTGTTATGCACCCTGGCGGCGCTGTATTTCTGTTTTGGCGCGGCGGCCACGGCCCACGCCGTCATCGTGGAGGATGTGACCGTCCGTTCCCGGTCCACGGGATACGAGATCCAGTTCCAGTTCTTCCTCCCCCTGCGCTACGAGAGCCACAGCCCGAGGGAAAAGGGCGACGTTCTCCTGGTCCAGCTGCGCACCGTCTCCACGCTGGGGTTCAACGATGCCGACCTGCTCAATCAGTTGTCCAGCCGGGAGATCCTGAGTTGGGACCGCTCGGTGCCCGTCCCCATCAAGGAAATGACTTACGAGGGCGATACCCCCGACCGCCCGACCCTGACCCTGAGGTTCACCGAGGCGGTCGGCTTCGATGTTCGAAGCAGCGCGGATTTCCGTCGCCTCATCGTCAACGTGAGGACGGCCAAGAAGCCCCAGCCGGAGGAGGCCGCCCCCGCCCCGGCCACGGAGAGCCCCATGCGCGAGACGGACCTTGCCGGCGTGCCGAAAAAAATCGCCGACCTGATGGAAACCGCGCGCCTTGCCATGGTGGATGAGGATTACCGCCGCGCCGTCCAGCTTTACACGAAAATCCTGAACCAGCCCGATTCCCCGGCCCACGCCGACGCGCAGGAGTTTCTCGGCCTCGCGCGCGAGCGGAACGGGCAGTTCGCCCACGCTAAGGCGGAATACGATAAATACCTTTCCCTTTACCCCGAGGGGCCGGGGGCCGAGAGGGTCAGGCAGAGGCTCCTCGGCCTCATCACCCAGGCGGCGAAACCGAAGGAGCGCCTGAAAACCACCGCCCCCGACGCCGGCACCGAAAGCGCGTGGGATACGAGGATTTACGGCAGCCTGTCCACCTTTTACAATCACGACGTGACCGAGCCTGACAACGGCGAAACCGTGGTCAACCGGTCTGACGTTTCCAGCGACCTCGATTTCAACACGCGCATGAAAAGCGACCGCTACGATTTGAGATTCCAGTTCGTAGGAAGCGACGAATACGATTTCCGCGACGGCGAGGAGGGCAACAACACCCGTGTGAGCATCCTCTCGGTGGAGGGGAAGGATCTGCGCCACGGGCTTTACGGGCGGGTGGGCCGCCAGACGCAAAGCTCCGGCGGCGTCCTCGGCCGCTTCGACGGCGCCTACTTCAGCTACGACCTCACGAACAAGATAAAAGGGAACCTGGTGGCGGGGCTGCCGGTGCCGTCCTCCTCGGCCGACCCGCTCGATACCGAACGCAAGTTCTACGGCGTCAATTTCGATTTCGGCCCGTTCTCCGAGCGGTGGAATTTCAACACGTTTTTCATCGACCAGTACGTCGACTCGCTTGTCGACCGGCGCGCGGTGGGCCTCGAGACGCGCTACTTCGACCGCAAGCTCGCGTTCTTCAGCCTGCTCGACTACGACATCTCCTACAACGACCTGAACCTGTTTCTCCTGAACGGCAACTACACCTTCGCCACAAAAACCCGCCTGTCGCTGGTGCTGGACTACAGGAAATCCCCCCTGCTCGCCACCAGCAACGCAATGCAGGGCCAGGGCGTCGAGGAATTTTCAGAACTGCTCAACATTTATTCCGAGGAAGAAATCCGCCAGCTTGCGCGCGACCGCACCGCGAGAAGCACTTCGGGCACGATAGGCATCACCCAGGACCTGAACGCCAATTACCAGATCACCTTCGAGGTCACGGCTTCCGAGCTGTCGGGAACGCCGGCGTCCGGCGGAGTGGAGGCCAACCCGTCCACTGGCGTGGAATACTTTTATTCCACCCAGCTCATCGGCACCAACTTGTTCACCGAGGGCGACGTCACCATCCTCGGCCTGCGTTATTTCGACACCATGAACCACAATTCCTACTCCGCCATCGTCAACACGCGCTTTTCCATCACCCGCGAGTTCCGCGTGAACCCGCGCGTGCAGCTGGAATACCGCGAGAACAAGGACGGCGACGGCGACCGCTTCAACGTGCGTCCCATCCTGCGCATGGACTACCGCGTCCGCCGCTGGCTTCGCCTGGAAGCCGAGGGCGGCATGGAGTGGACCCGCGAAACCGTTCTCGGAGAAAATGAGCGCTCGCGGGGTTACTTCTTCTCCACGGGGTTCCGCGCCGATTTTTAACCCGCGGATTCGCGCCCCCTCACCCGGAAGTTTGGCAGGGCCCGCCCCCTGGGGCGGGGGAAGTTTTGCATGGCAAATTTTCCATAATGATATAGAATCGGGGTGAAACTCCCTTATTCTCATCGTGCGGAGGGCGACATGGCCAACAAGCGGAACACCTGCAGCAAGTGCGGGGCCAACAGCATCGTCAAAGGCGATATTGGGCTCAGGACAAGCCGGGATCTCGAACTCATCATGGTGGTGCGCAAGGACCACGGCGTGGAAAAAAAGGTGCCGCTGCAACCCAACGTGTGCGGCAAATGCGGCTATGTCGACTTCTACGTTTCCGATGCGGAAAACTTGCGCATTCAGCAAAGCGACAGGCCCATCGCCGCCGATTCCCGCCAGCGGCCGATACTGGAATACGATTTTTGATGTTTCGCCGAGTTTGAATATTTGCTGACTACTCGATGTTTTTTTACGGGATGGGTTTGGAGGCGCGGGCGAACCCCTCGACCCGGGCAAAAACCTCCCGTCGCTGATGTGAACCGCCAGCCCCCCGTTTGAAGGCGCTTTTCAAGGTCCACGCCATGCCTACACCCACCCGAGACCGGGCCCATTATCTTCTGCTCAAGCTGCATTCCCTGACCGGCCTCTTTCCCATCGGCGCGTTCCTGGTGCTCCACCTCCTGGTCAATTCGCTGCGCACCGTGGGGGTTTGGCAATACCAGCTGAGCATCGACGTCATCAACAACCTGCCCTTTCTCATCTGGATCGAGATCCTTTTTATTTACATCCCGCTCCTCATCCATTCGGTGATGGGGTTTCTAATCATCTTCTCCGGGAAGATCAACGTCAAGCACTACCCCTATCCGCGCAATTTCGGTTATACGCTGCAGCGCATCACCGGCGCGGTGGTGTTCTTTTTCCTGATCTACCACCTGGGAACCACCGTTGGGCCGAAGCTGCTCGCCGGCAAGGAGCAGTTCGAGGCCGCGCCGTTTCTCATCGACATCATGAACCGCGAATTCTCGACCTGGAGCGGGGTTTTCCTCTACCTGGTCGGCATCGTCTCGGCGACCTATCACTTCTGCATGGGCCTTTGGAGTTTCTGCATCTCGTGGGGCATCATCATCGGCCCGGCGGCGCAGCGCAACGCCGGCATCGTGTTCGCCCTCTTCGGCCTCGCGCTCACCGCCCTCGGCGTGGCCACGGTGGCGGAATTCTCCACCAACCCGCTTCCCGTTGAGGCGACGATGGACAGGGGGCCTGCATGATCAAACGGAAAACGAGGGTCGTCATCATCGGCGGCGGGCTCGCGGGGCTGTCCGCCGCGATGAAACTGTGCGAGCTGGGCGCGGAGGTGGTGATCGTCGCCTACCAGTCGCTCAAGCGGTCCCATTCCGTCTGCGCGCAGGGCGGCATCAACGCGGCGATGGACGCCCGCGGCGAGGGCGATTCGCCCGACAACCACTTTTACGACACCATCAAGGGCGGCGATTTTCTCGCCGAGCAGCCACTGGTGCGCGACATGTGCCACCAGGCCCCCGCCATCATCCACCTACTCGACCGCATGGGCGTGCCGTTCAACCGCACCGCCGAGGGCCACCTGGCCTTTCGCCGCTTCGGCGGCACCCTGTATTCGCGGACGGCGTTCGCCGGCGCCACCACCGGCCAGCAGATGGTCTACGCGCTGGACGAGCAGGTGCGCCGTTACGAGCACGACGGCATGGTCCAGAAGCTCGAGTGGCACGAGTACCTGGGCGCGGTGCTGGACTCGAAAGGCACCTGCCGGGGCGCGGTGATTCACGACCTGCGCACGAACAGCGTTTCCTGCCTGCCGGCGGACGCGGTGGTCCTCGCCACCGGCGGCCCGAGCCAGGTGTACGCGGGTTCCACCGCTTCCACCGTCAACACCGGCGCGGCGGCGACGATGGCCTACATGCAGGGGGCCAAATACGCCAACGGGGAATTCATCCAGATCCACCCCACCGCCATTCCCGGCCAGGACAAGCTCAGGCTGATGAGCGAATCGGCGCGTGGCGAGGGAGGCCGCATCTGGGTGCCAAGAACCCCGGGCGACCAGCGCCCGCCGACGCAAATCCCCGAGGAGGAGCGCTACTACTTCCTTGAAGACCGGTACCCCCATTTCGGCAACCTGGTGCCGCGCGACGTCGCCTCAAGGGAAATTTACGACATCGTTTACCAGGATAAGCTGGGCATCGGCGGCGAGGCGATGGTGTACCTCGATCTCACCCACAAATCGAAAGAATTCCTCGACGACCGCTTGGGCGGCATCATCGACACCTACACCAAATTCACCGGCCAGGACCCGCGCACGACGCCGATGAAAATATTCCCCGCCGTCCACTACTCGATGGGCGGCCTGTGGACCGACTACGAAACCGATGTGCAAGGCATGATCGACCCCCATTCGCCGCGCAACCAGATGACCTCCATCACCGGCCTCTACGCCGGCGGCGAGGTGGACTACCAGTACCACGGCGCAAACCGGCTGGGGGCCAACTCGCTTTTGAGCTGCATCTACACCGGCCTCATGATGGCGCCGGGTATCATCCAGTACGGCAAAAACCTCGACCACGCGCCGGAGGACATGCCAACGAGCCTGTTCGACCAGGCCCGGTCGTTCTGGGACGGCCGCCTGAAGAACATCAAGCGCATGAACGGCAGCGTCAACCCCTACGGGCTGCACAAGGAACTCGGCAACCTGATGATGGAAAACGTGCTCATCGTGCGCGAGAACAGCAAGCTGGCCGAGGCGCTCGAGAAAATCGATGCCATCGAGGAAAAATTCAAAAAGGTGAAATGTGTCGACACCAGCGACTGGGCCAACCCCACCGCGAGCTTCATCAACCAGCTCCACTGCATGATCCACCTTTCGCGCATTATCACGAAGGGTGCGCTGATGCGCGACGAATTCCGCGGCGCGCACTACA
>QJWD01000183.1 GCA_003235465.1 Nitrospirota bacterium
TGATTTCCTCGACGATCACTTCCGAGGGCAGCGTCATGCCTCCGGCCACCTGCGGGCCGCAGATGACGCGGTCGTTGTCGTTGATCTCGGACTTGATCTCCCTGGCCAGCCAGCCGGCCATGTTGAACTCGGGCACGAAAATGTGCTTGGCGTTCTTCACCGCCTCGCGGACTTCCTGGTGCGGGAAGGGGCGGATGGTCTTGATCTTGACCAGGCCCACCTTGATGCCCTCTTCCTCGAGCAGGCGAATCGCCTCGCGGCCCTGCGACACGGCCGTGCCGGAACTGACGATCAGGATTTCCCGGTCGTTGTTCTCGACGTCGATCAGCCCGTCGATGAGCGCCGCGGTGTGCTTCCTGGAACGCTCGATGGCGGCGCGCACTTCCTGCTGCCAGGAGGCGTGCGTCGAATAACTGATGTAATTGGATTTCATGACGAACGGATCGCGCATCATGCGGATCGGCGGACATTCCATGTCCATGCACGGCACCGGCGACTTGTAGGGGTCGTACGGCGTCAGGCAAAGGTCTTCGGGGGTCAGCTCGACGGTGTCCTTGGTGTGGGTCACGAAAAACCCGTCGCAGCAGACGGCGATGGGTAGATGCACGTCCGGCTGTTCGGCGACGATGAAGCCCTTCAGGATGAAATCGTACAGGTCCTGCGCGGTTTCGGCGTGCCAGATCAGCATGCCCGATTCCAGCAGGTACGCAAGCTCCAGCGTGTCGGGCTGAATGCTGAGCGGCGAGTTGACGCCCCGCATGGTGACGCACACCTGGATCGGCAGGCGGGAACCCGCCCACATGGAAAAGTTCTCCATGGCGCGCAGGGTGCCCGGGCCGGCGGTGGTGGTGAACACGCGCATGCCGCCAAACGCGGCGCCCGCGCACTGGCTCATGACGGCGAACTCGCTCTCGCCGCGAAAGTAATCGTCGAGGTAGCCCTCGGCGTACAGTTCGCCGATGAGCGCCGCCGCCTCGCTCTGCGGAGTGATGGGGTAAGCGATGGACATGCCGACGCTCGCCCGCTTGACGGCTTCGCGAATCACCTCGCTGCCGGTCAGGAAGCTCGCCGTGCGCTCGGCCTCGAAGAACATCTCGTTGACGTCGGTGAAGGTCTGACCCTTTTTGTTCTTGGTGCCCAGCTTGACATGCTGCGATCTTATGATTCTGCCTTTTGGGGAATCGACCTGTTTATTCATAAAATCACTCCCTTAAAATGACGCCCGTGATTGCGTCAAAAAGAAATAAGATTTCGAGCTCCCCGCCAGCTGGGGGACTCTTCCCGCCGCCTCAGGCTAACTGGCCTGTGCGGGCGGTTTTGAACTGCGTGAAGGGAATGGCCTGGCTTTTCACTCCCTGCTTCTTGAGTTTTTCAACGGCTTCCTGCAATTTCTGAATCTTCTCCACCGTGGCGTCGCGGAACGACAGGCAGGCATCCTCGTGCCCGGCCTGCGCGCACATGGCCATGGTGTAGCAGTCGGTGCCGCCACGTATGATCTTGAGCGCCAGGTTGGCCTGGTGACAATGAACTCCGACGAAGATGCAAACATCGATATTATTGTGCCAAATGGTCAGGTTCGGATGGTTCGGGTTGATCTCCACCGCCGGCTCGATCTTGGGATACTTGGGGCGGTAGTCGGCCATCGGGATCAACCGGGCCGGAATGGCCTCGGCGAGCTTTCTGATCGCCGCCGCCTTATTGGCCGCATTCTGGTTCCATTTCCAGAGAACGAGGGGCCCGGGGAAAATCGTCGGCACTTTGGCTTCAAGGAACTTGCGCGCGGCGTATTCGTAAGCTTCCTCTTCGGGAACGATGCGACCTTCAATATGGGCTTCACCAGGGTCGGGAAGCACGATACCCATGGATGCGGCGGCGGGAGGGAGGAACGCCTCCGGGCCAGCTTTGACCTGATATTGGCTCATTTACTCTACCTTTGGTTTTAAAGTGTTCATTATGTAGAAAGGGCTCAATATAACCAGTTCCGTAGAGGTTGTCAAACCTAAACAGGCTGCGCCCCTCGTCAATTTTCCATAATTCCCGAGCCCTGACATTATAATCGTTTATGGACCGAAGCCGCACCAAATTCCGCACCTCCGGGAACCCCGGAATCAGGGCCAGGGGGGCCGCTCCAAAAAGGGCCTGAAGACGCTCCATGCCGCCGCCGGGCCGAAAATCTCCCGGGAACCGTCGAAACACCCCCAATCCACAAGTTTATATGGGCTTATAACGGATGGAGGGGGGCTTCGGGCGGCTCGCGGCGGCCGCCCGCTTAAGGCGGCCGCTTCACCGCGGGCTTGCCCCCGGGTTCAATCCCTGCACTCGGGTGCGCATGCCGGGGATGGTTTGCGAACCGCTTTTCGGAGAGCCCTGGGCGCTCTCACGCCGCATCGTCCGGCTGGCAGGCCTGGCGGACGTCGAGGAGGGCGGCGAGATGCCTCTTTTCCTCGGCCAGCAGGTGGGAAAAAATAGCGCGCACGTCTATTTTCCGCTCGTTCTTCATGAGGCGGCCGAGCACCTCGATGGACCGCTCCTCGGAACCGATGCTAATGTCCAGGGCTTTCAGGTCGCTATCGATGCCGTCCAGGTTGCCCAGCGCTTCGGCGGCATCGGGAAACACCCGCCCCTTGAGTTCGTGGGCGATGAACTCCTCGACGTCGTGCCTCGCCCGCGCCTTTTTAAGCAGGGCGGGCCGCAAAAACTCGGCCTTGGCCTTGAGGCTCTGGATATGCTCTTTTTCCTCGCGCGCAAGCGACCGGAATATTTCCCGCACCCTGGGGTGCTTCACCCTCTTGGCCGCCTTCTCGTAAAACCTAAGCCCCTCGCGTTCGATGAACAGGCTCACTTCGATGGCGTCGATGCACTGGAGGTTGACTTCGGCTTCGGATTGTTTCTGTTTCATGCCTGGGACCCGGTTACATGCTCGGCCCCTCGGGGAGGATGGCAAGCCCGCCCTCGCCCCCCGGGGGGCAGACTCTTTATGCGTCTGCCGGACACCTTACCACAAAACGGCGGCCTCACCACCTGGCCGCACTCTGGAATGAACCGGGCGGCTTCTCTTGCCCGGGGGTTTATGGTATGCTTGAAAGCGCCCGCCACCCGGCCCTGGGCATGCGTTAACATCCAATTCATCAATGCCTTGAGTTTCCAACCCCAACCGCTTTCTGGCAAGGCAGAATGAAAAAAGTCAAGATCTATACCGATGGTTGCTGCAAGGGAAACCCCGGCCCAGGCGGCTTTGGCTGCATCATCCAATACAACGGCCAGGTCAAGGAATTCAAGGGCGCGGAAAAAGACACCACCAACAACATCATGGAGCTTTACGCCGCCGTCTACGCGCTCGAGCAGCTCAAGGAACCCTGCGAGGTTTCGCTCACCACCGATTCCCAGTACCTGGTCAAGGGCATGACCGAATGGATCGGCGGCTGGATGAGAAAAGGCTGGAAGACCGCCTCGGGCCAGCCGGTGAAAAACAAGGCGCTCTGGCAAAGCCTGCACAAGTTGAGCCAGGTGCACCGGATCACCTGGCACTGGGTGCGCGGCCACAACGGGCACCCGGAAAACGAACGCTGCGACGCCCTCGCCAACGAGGCGATGGCCGT
The DNA here is from genome assembly GCA_003235465.1 of Nitrospirota bacterium. The sequence goes on from QJWD01000183.1 coordinate 3,600, forward strand.
TCTTCAGTAAGAAATCAAAGGAGCCGTCTTAATGTCATTGCTTACCCGGTTTTGCCTCCCCTTCGCGAAAAGCGTTTGCCGCATCGCGTTTTGCACGCTCCTGTTGTTGCCGCTTTGGCCCGGGCACGCGGGCGCCGATGAAACAACCAAGTACATCACCGAGGATCTCGACCGCGCCTCGCTCAAGAAAGTCATTCAGAACCAGCTCGCCGCCATGGCCGAAGTCCCGCCGGAAAAATCGCTGCGCCTGGGAAACCAGCGGGTGCGGGTGGGGGAGCTCAGGAAAACCCTGGAGACGTTTCTCGGCCTCGTTGAACAGAACCTGCCCGGCAAGGAATTCAACCGCCGGTTGAAGGAGAACTTCCGCTTCGTCAAGGTGGGACAGGGAAAAAACAAGCGCGTCGTCTTCACCGGCTACTACACACCGGTGATCAAGGCGAGCCCGGTGCGCACCAGCGAATTCAAATACCCCCTCTACCGGGTGCCGGACGAACCGGGAAAGCTCAAGCTCATCGGCCTCGCCCCGGGTAAGGACGGCCAGCCCCTCATTCCCTGGAGGCGTTACACCCGCGAACAGATCGACGGGAAAAAGGTGCTGAATGGCCAGGACCTGGAAATCGCCTGGCTGAACGACGACCTCGAGCGCTTCTTTCTCCACATCCAGGGCTCCGGCTGGCTCGAGTTTCCCGACGGCAAGCGCTGGGGCGTGCGCTACCTCGCCGCCAACGACCACAACTACACCGGCATCGGCAAGTTGATGATCAAGGACGGCGTCATCGACCTGTCCCAGGGCTCGATGCAGGGGATCAAGAAATACCTGCGCGAAAACCCCGAGCACATGCCCAAGTACTTCTATCAGAACAAGCGCTATATCTTTTTCACCCTGACGAGCGAAGGCCCTCGCGGCTCGGGCGGCGGCGAGGTGGTGGCGGAGCGATCCATCGCCACCGACAAGTCGATCTACCCGGCGGGCGGCCTGGCGTTCGTTCGCCTGAAAGTGCCGGTGGTCGGCAAGCGGGGTGAAATCATCCGCTGGAAGGAGGTCTCGCGGTTCGTCGTCGACCAGGATACCGGCAGCGACATCCGCGGCCCCGGCCGCGCCGACATGTACTTCGGTTCGGGCCACCTGGCGGGAGTGAAGGCGGGGCACTACAAACAGCAGGGCGAGCTTTACTACCTGTTGCCAAGGAAGTGAGCCGGGGGCGCCTGGCCCTTATCCCGGCCTGAGCGGTTCCGCCCAGCCGTACTTGCCGACGAGCGGCACAAACCGGCAATCGCCGATTTCCATTTCCCGAACACGCCCACCCTCTTTGGTCACCCTTAAGAGCTTCTGCTCATCGCGGGAGGTTCCGACCGGCATCACCAGCCTGCCCCCGTCCGCCAGCTGCGCCACCAGGTTTTCCGGCACCCTGGGCGAGGACGCGGCGATGAGGATGGCGTCGAACGGCGCCTGATCCGGCCAGCCGTAGGTCCCGTCGAACACCTTGAACACGATCTTCATGTAGCCCAGGCGGTCGAGGAGGGCCTGCGCGGTGAGGGAAATGGAGCGGATGCGCTCGATGGTGAACACCTGGCCGGCGATTTCCGCGAGCACCGCCGTCTGGTAGCCCGATCCGGTGCCGATCTCGAGCACCCGGTCTTTCGCTGTGAGGTTGAGCGCCTGCGTCATCGCCGCGACGGTGTAGGGGTGGGATATCGTCTGGCTATCGCCGATTGGCAGGGGGTGGTCGCCGTAGGCGCGGTGCTCGAGCGATGCGTGCACGAAGAGGTGCCGGGGAATCCGGTTCATGGCGGCGAGAATCCGCAGGTCGTCGATGCCCCGGGCCGCCAGCTGCTCCTCCACCATTTTCCTGCGCTGGCCGGAATATTTCAGGGCCTCGCCATCAATGCCTTTCATGGCCAAGCCGCCTCCTTGACTGTTGAATGCGTTGCTCCCGAACCCGCCTCCCCCGGCCGGTCCAGTCTAATCAGCGTGACAATACGCACCAAACCCGGTGAACCGAAACGTACACCGGCCAGCGTGCAATCGAATACGGTTGAGTGTAAGGACCGAAGGCCTTCGGCCCGCGCCAGAGGGGATCAGTTGAGGGGGCTGAAATCCTCGGCCTCCCTGAACCCGCTCAAGGAATAACCATGCGGGTTGAAGCCGGAGGCCTGGCCCGGCAACGCACCGATCTTCTTCGGGTTCTGATAAAACACCAGATCCCAGACGTCGTTGCAGCCGTCGTATTTCAGCAGGTAGATATTGCCATCGTCCGCCCGAACCTTGAAATAATTGGCCCCTTCTCCATACCAGCGGTCGATGATGTCTTCAACCATGTACCTGCGGTCAATCAGCTTGAACGCGACGGGCTTTTCATTCAGCTTGTAGCCGGAATGGCATTCCACCTTTAACATGGGTGTATGTT
>QJWD01000045.1 GCA_003235465.1 Nitrospirota bacterium
GAAGGACCTCGATGGCGATATTTTCTGGGTCCACAGCAAGCTCACCACCAAGGCCTACCAGTGCGCGGTGATCAAGAAAGACAAGACCAACCTGCGCACCGGCCCGGGAACCAAGTTCGCCCAGGTCAACTGGAGCCCGGTGGACAAGTATTTCTCGATGAAGGTCCTGAAGATCAAGGACAACTGGGTGCATGTGGAAGACGGCGTCGGAGACCGCGCCTGGATCTACCGGCCCCTGGTATGGATTCAGTGAACCTGGCCGCCAAGCCAGGCGAACGCCCGCTCGCGCTCCTTATAAGGAAAGAGGCCGACCTCCGGCCGCACAACCCGCCGCGCCACCCGCCAGAGAAACCCTAAAAACCCGCTGTCGGTCACCAGCGCCACCCTTTTCACCCTGCCCTGGTGGCGACGGATGAAATTGGCATGCGCCAGGAGGGCGCGGCCATCGCGCCAGCCGGGGAACACCCGCGCGTCCAGCATCACGCCGTTCAGGGGGCCGGTCGCCGCGATGAACGGGTCGATGGTGCTGGCGGCGCGCTTAAAGTCGTCCGCCGACATCGGCGCCCGGGGCGCCGGGCGCAAGATGGCGATCCGCTCCGTTTTCCGCAGTTCGCACTCCATCATCGGCTTCCCCTCCCCCGTTACGCCGCCCGCCGGCCGCTTTCGCCACCGGAGCGGGAGACACGATCCTCGGCAGGCGCACCTTGAAACAACTGCCCGCGCCCAGCTCGCTTTCCACCTCGATCTCGCCCTTGTGCGCCTCGACGATGAATTTGCAGATGCTGAGCCCGAGGCCGCTGCCGCCCACCTGGCGCGAGCGCGCCTTGTCGACGCGGAAAAAACGGTTGAAGATGAACGGCAGGTCCTGCTCCGCGATGCCGATGCCCGTGTCCCTCACCTCGACCTCGGCCCAATTGCCCACCTTCTGGAGTGAGAGCCTGATCTCGCCGCCGGGCTGGGTGTATTTGATCGCGTTATGGAGAATATTCCAGATCATCTGACGGAGCCTGACGGCGTCGCCATCGATCATCACCGGCTCGAGGTGGACGATGCGCACATCGACCTTCTTTTCACCGGCAATGATTTCCGCGTGCCGGAACACCTCCTCGATCACCCCCTTGAGGTCGAGCGGCTGGGACTCCAGACGCACCTGGTTTTCATCGGACTTGGAGAGCAGGAACAGGTCCTCGAGAATTCGCGACATGTAGTCGATCTCTTCCAGGTTGCTGCAGATGACCTCCTGGTATTCCTCGGGCGTGCGCTCCTTGTTGAGGATCAGTTCGTTCTGCCCCTTGAGGACGGTAAGAGGGGTGCGCAGCTCGTGCGAGGCGTCGCTGGAAAACTGCCGCACCTGGGCGAAGGAGCCGTCGAGGCGGTCGAGCATCTCGTTGAAGGTGCTGACCAGGCTGCTGATTTCATCCTCGCCGCCGGAAACGGGTATGCGTTTCGACAGGTCGCCGCTGCCGCCCACCTCGCGCGCGATGCGCGTCACCTCCGACACGGGCTTGAGGGCGCGGCGGGCCATGAAGCGGCCGACGAAAGTGGCGAGCAGAAGCACCATGGGCACCGAGAAGAACAGAAAGAGGCGCAGGTTCTTGAGGGTTTCCCTGACCGGCTCGAGCGAGGTGCCCACCTGAATGAGGTTGGCCAGGGACCCGTCGCGCAGAATGGGCATGGTGATCATGCGCACCGGCGTCACCTCGCCGATATAGAACGTCTCGTAGGTGGTTTCGCCGGCGAGCGCCGCGGCGTAAGCGGCCTGCGACAGCGGAAACTGCGACGCATCGATGTTGCGCGACTGCGAGCCGACGTTGCCGGAACCGTCGTAGATCTTGTAAAACTTGTTCAGCTTCTCGTAACCGAAGAACTGCTCGAAAAACTGCTCCATCCCCGGCATGGAAGACTGGGAGAACTTCATGCTCTCGGTCTTCGCGACGATGGTTGCCGACACCTTGAGCGAATGGTCGACGCTTTCGTACAGGCGCTTGGCGAGGAAGATGTTGAGGAAGACGCTGAAAAGAATAAGGATGACACCCAGGAGAACCACGTACCACGCGGTCAGCTTCGTGCGTATGGAAGCGAGAGCCATGGTTATTCTTTCATCACGTAACCGACACCGCGCAAGGTGTGCAGGAGCTTCTTGGTGTGATTCCGGTCGATTTTTTTCCGAAGGTGGTTGATGTAAACGTCGATCACGTTGGTGAACGTGTCGAAGTTATAATCCCAGACGTGCTCGGCGATCATGGTTCGCGTCAGCACCTTGCCGGGGTTGCGCATGAAGTACTCGAGCAGGCTGTACTCCTTGCCCGTCAGTTCGATCTCCTCGTCGCCGCGCTTCACCTTGTGGCTCACCAGGTCGAGGGTGAGGCCGTCGATGGTGAGCACCGTCTTGGCTTCCGCCTTGCCGCGCCTGAGCAGCACCCGAACGCGCGCCAGAAGCTCGGAGAACGCGAAGGGCTTGGTCAGGTAATCGTCGGCGCCCTTGTTGAGCCCGGTGACCTTGTCTTCCACCGAATCCTTAGCGGTGAGCAGCAGGACGGGCGTATCGACCTCCTTCTTTTTGAGGCCGCTTAAAACCTGCAGGCCGTCGAGCACCGGCAGCATCAGGTCGAGGATGATCAAATCGTACTGGTTCTGCTGCCCCAGGTACAACCCCTCCTCGCCGTCGTAAGCCACGTCGACGGCGTAGGTCTCCTCTTCCAGGCCCTTCTTGATGAACGCGGCGACTTTTTTGTCATCTTCGACGATCAGAACTCTCATGGCTACTTATCCCACTTTTTCTGTTCCTTGTGCAGGTCGATCTCGCCTTGCAGCATTTCGATGTGGCGCTCGCAATCCCTGAGGATGGCGGAATACATCGCGCGGCAGCTCTCGTCGTTCGCGTCGACCATCGCCTGCCGGCAGATGCGCACCGCCTCTCCCGTCGCCTGCATGGCTTTCATCAGGTTTTCGTTAAACTTTTTAGGCATCCATTATCCTCTAAGCTAAGGCTTTATTTTATCATCATCCACGCCGCGGGTGGCGGCCGGTTTTTGCCCGGCCCTCAACCGGCCTCTTTGTCCAGCCGGTCACCGAACAGCATCCTGACCAGCAGGATGCCGAGCCCGAGGCCGATGTAGGGCAGCGCGTTGATCATCTCCAGGAGGTAGCGGCCCATGAAACCGTAATCCCTGACCAGCTGGCCCGCCGTGTACGTGCCGGATTTTTCCAGCCAATAGAAAACCAGGTTGATCAGCGTGCCGCAAACCAGGCCGATGAACGCGCCAAACCCATAATATACAACCTTCATGTAATTCATCGACTCTATTTCATGAAAAAAGGCTATGGAAATGTCCGGCGGGGATGGACTATCATGGCGTTCCCCACCGGGGCGCCTGACACTCTGGTGGACAGGTTGCCAGTATTATACATACCATTAAAGCCAGAGGCAAAACACCCACCATGAGACTCGATAATAAAGTAGCCCTGATCACCGGCGGCGGTACCGGCATCGGCAGAGAGACCGCCCGCCTGTTCGCCGCCGAAGGCGCGCGCGTGCTGATTTTCGGCCGCCGCAAGGAACCGCTGGAGAAAACCGTGGCCGACATCGGCCCCAGCGCCATGCCGGTAACCGGCGACATCACCCGCGAGGACGATGTCCAGCGCCTGCTCAAGACGGCGCTCGAGGCCCACGGCCGGGTCGACATCGTGGTCAACAACGCCGGCATTTTCCGGCCCGGCGCGCTCGATGAAGTCGGCGATGACGATTTCGATGAGATGATGAATATCAACCTGCGTGGGCCGTTTTTGCTCACGCGCGCGGCGCTCAAGGTGATGCTCCCGCAGGGTTCCGGCAATCTGATCTTCATCAACTCCATCCTCGGCCAGGTCGCGGTGCCGGGCGCCTCGTCCTACTGTGCTTCCAAGGGGGCGCTCCTGCAGCTGGCCCGCGCGGTGGCCGTCGAATACGGCGGCCGCGGCATCCGCGCCAACAGCGTGGCCCCGGGGCTGATTGAAACCGACATGGCCGCAGGCCTCCTCGCCGACAAGGAATGGGCCGACAAGATCAGAAAAGAATACCCCATCGGCCACTTCGGCGCCGCCGGAGACATCGCCCGCGCCTGCCTTTACCTGGCCAGCGAAGAATCCGCCTTCGTCACCGGGGCGGTGCTGCCGGTGGACGGGGGCTACACCGCCCACTAGCGGCGGGCTTGACGGGCCGCCGCGCGGATATTACAATTTACTGATCTCTATAACCTTATTCAAATCATCCGGGCGCGGCCCCGCACCAGGCGAAAAGTGAGCATGCAATACGAAACGGTGATTGGGCTCGAAGTCCACGTTCAACTGAAGACCCGGACGAAAATCTTCTGCGCCTGCTCCACCCGCTTCGGCAGCCCGCCCAACGAGAACACCTGCCCCATCTGCCTGGGCATGCCCGGTGTGCTGCCGGTGCTCAACCGGCGCGCGGTGGAGTTCGCGATGAAGGCCTGCCTGGCCACCCACTGCACCCTCGAGCCGAGAAACCGGTTCGCGCGCAAGAACTACTTTTACCCCGACCTGCCCAAGGGCTACCAGATCTCCCAGTTCGAACTGCCCATCGGCACCGGCGGTTACATCAACATCGAAACCGGCGACGGCAGGAAACGCATCGGCCTCACGCGCATCCACATGGAGGAAGACGCGGGCAAGCTGGTGCACGGCGAGAACCTGGGCAGCCCCGGCAAGAGCTACGTCGACTACAACCGCACCGGCGTGCCGCTCGTCGAAATCGTCAGCGAGCCGGACCTGCGCTCCCCCGAGGAGGCGCGCGCCTACCTCGGCGAGTTGAAGGCCATTCTCGACTACACCGAAGTGAGCGACTGCAACATGGAAGAAGGCAGCCTGCGCTGCGACGCCAACATCTCGCTTCGCCCGACGGGCGAAACCGCCCTCGGCACGCGCACCGAGCTCAAGAACCTGAACTCGTTCCGCTTCGTGCAGCGGGCGCTGGAATACGAGGTGGAGCGCCAGCGCCAGATCCTCGAACAGGGCGACCGCGTGGTGCAGGAAACCCGGCTCTACGACGCCGATAAGGGCGTCACCTTCACCATGCGCAGCAAGGAGGAGGCGCACGACTACCGTTATTTTCCCGAGCCCGACCTCGTTCCCATCGTGGTGAGCGAGGCCTGGTCCAAGTCCATCGCCGAAACCCTGCCGGAACTGCCCGAAGAGAAACGGGAGCGCTTCGTGCGGGATTTCGGCATCCCGGCTTACGATGCCGGCGTCCTCACCTCCTCGCGCTCCCTCGCCGACTATTACGAGGACTGCCTGGCGCGCCTCATGCAGCCGAAGCTTTTGAGCAACTGGATCATGGGCGAACTCTTGCGCGAGCTCAAGAACGACGACCGCGAAATAGACCGCTGCCCGGTGGACCCTAAGGCCCTGACCGACCTGCTCAAGCTGGTGGAGGACGGCACCGTGAGCGGCAAGATAGCGAAAACGGTGTTCGAGGAAATGTACAAGACGGGAAAACCCGCCGGCGAGATCGTCAAGGAAAAGGGGCTCACGCAAATTTCCGACTCCTCGACCCTCGAACGCCTGATCGATGAGGTGCTGGAGAAGAACCCGGCGCAGGTCGCGGAATACCGGGGCGGCAAGGAAAAGGTGTTCGGCTACCTCGTCGGCCAGGCGATGAAGGCCACCCGCGGCCAGGGCAACCCCGCCCTCGTCAACCAGCTCCTGAAGAAAAAACTCGGCTGAGCCGGAAAGGCCCGATGACCATGAGTGACCTGTCAAACGATTTGAAACGCGCCCTCGCCGCCGCCCTGGTGTTGCTGTGCCTGACCACCCTCCCGCTGGCGGCGGAAGGGAGCAAGCGTTCCGACGACGGCCGCTACATCGACAACGGCGATGAAACCATCACCGACACCCAAACCGGCCTGATGTGGATGAAAATGGACTCCTACCTGGAATCCGGCCACTGGCTCAACTGGTTCGAGGCCTTCGACTATGTCAAGGACCTGAACCAGCGCGCCTACGCCGGCC
>QJWD01000373.1 GCA_003235465.1 Nitrospirota bacterium
GGTCGGCACCTGGCCCGAGCTTGTTCGTGAAATCCTCGATCTCGACAAACCCGTCGCGCTCCTTGAACGCCTTCACCGGCACGCGCTCGGCCTTGCCATCCGCCATGATGTACACGACGGTGCCCTGTTCGGTGATCACCAGCGCCACCGAGGGCACGTGCAGCACATTCCTGCGCGTGTCGAAATCGAGCTTCGCTTCCAGCGTCAGGCCCGGAAAGAGCACCGGGTCGGGCTTCGGCAGGTCGACCTGCACGCGGATATTGCCTGAGTAGATGTTAGCGTCGGGAATCACCCGGATGCGTTTTGCAAGTTCGCTCCCCTGCGTGAAGCTGAGGCCGAGTTCCCGCACCAGGAATTCGCCCTTCTTGATGCGGCCCAGCTTGCCGCGATAGCTCTGCGGAATCTCCAGCACCGCCTTCAGCCTGGCCGAGCCGATCATCTCGACGATGGGCGCGCCGGCGGCGGCGAAGCCGCCGCGGTCGATTTTCTTCGAAACGATCACGCCGTTGAACGGCGCGAGGATGCGGGCCTTCAGCAGGTTGAGCCGCGCCACGTCCAGGCTTTTTTCGGCGCTCTCCACCCGTGCCTTGATCTGCGCGATATCCTCATCGCGCGAGCGGGCGGCGCCGGCCAGCGCCGCGCGGCTCGACGTCAGAGCCTCCTTGGCCTGGTTGACGCGGTCGCGCGCGGCATCGAGTTCCGATTCGGCGATGAAGCCTCCGGCCACCAGCCCAAGCGCGCGGTCGAGCTCCTTGAGCGACAAATCCAGCCGGCTCTCGTCGGCCTTGACCTGGGCTTCGAGTTTTTCCTTATCCTCGGGTCTTAGGCCCTGAAGGGCCTTGTCGAATTCCGTCTGGGCCACCGCCAGTTCGGCGGCCAGGCGGTCGACCTCGAGCTGGTATTCGCGCGCGTCGATTTCGGCGATCAGGTCGCCCGCCCGCACCCGCGTCCCTTCTTCCACGGGCAGGCGCGTCACCTGGCCCCGGATCTCGGCGTTGATGAGCACGCGCTCATCGGCCTGTAGGTTGCCGACGGCGCGCACCTGGTCGACCACGTCCAGGCGCACCGTCTTGCCGATTTCCACCGGCAGCGACAACTTGCGCTTGGGCGCGCCCTTAGCGGCGTCTTCTTCGGCCTTCCGACATGCTGTAAGCGCGCCCGTGGCCAACGGCAACAACGCGGCAAAAAGCACGCACAGGCGGAACAACCGTTTTCTGGTATAATTCACGGCAATCATTTTCCCGGATGCATTGAGTTTGCGCCATTATGCACCATAACTCCCATAAATACAAATAGATTCATGACATCTTCCAGGCCCACCCGCTACCCCCTCGAGGGCTTCGACTACCGCCTGCTCGACAGCGGCGATTTTCAGAAGCTGGAGCAGTTCGGCCCGCACCGCTTCATCCGCCCGGCGCCGCAGGCCATCTGGCCGAGGACCCTGGCCGAGGCGGAGTGGCGAAACGCGGATGGGAAGTACGAATATTTCAAGGGCAAGGAATCGGGCGGCGAATGGACCTTGTTCAGAAAGCTGCCGAGGGACGGCTGGCGGATCCAATTCGACGACCTCTGCTTTCTGGTGAAGCCCACCGGTTTCGGCCACATCGGCCTGTTCCCGGAGCAGGCGCTCAACTGGAACTGGATCACCGGCCAGATCGCCGCCTCGGGCCGCGCGAAAGACGTGAACGTGCTCAACATTTTCGGCTACACTGGCGCAAGCACGCTAGCCGCCGCCCGCGCCGGCGCGCAGGTCACGCACGTCGACGCCTCGAAAGGCTCGGTGACGTGGGCGAGAAGCAACCTCGAACTTTCGGGCCTGGGCGATCGGCCGGTGCGCTGGATCGTCGACGATGTGATCAAGTTCCTCACCCGCGAGCACAAGCGCGGGAGAAAATACGATGCGCTCATACTCGACCCGCCGTCGTTCGGCCGCGGGCCGCGCGGCGAGGTGTGGAAGATCGAGAACAAGCTCAGCGAACTGATGGAGCTATCGAAAAACATCCTTTCCGATCATCCGCTGTGCCTGCTCCTGACCACCCATTCGCCGGGGTTTTCGGGGCTGACGATGAAAAACATGCTCCTCACCTACCTGGTGGGGGACGGGACGGGTAGCCACGACACCGGAGAGATGTTCATTCACGACACCGCCTCGGGCCTCGACCTGCCCAACGGCTTTTACTCGCGCTGGTCGAGCCTGCCCGAGGCGCTCGAGCAGGCGTAAACTGCTATCCTGAAACGGGAGGCCCACTGACATGGCGCTTGAATTTTACAATCACATCAAACGGCACGCCGCCAAAACGCCGGACCACCCCGCCGTCATCGACGGCGAGACGACCCTCAGCTACCGCGAGCTGCTGGAACAGGTGGAGCGCTTCGCCGCCGGCCTGGACAGCCTCGGCCTCGAGGCGGGGAGCAAGCTTGGCCTGCTTCTGCTCAACCAGGTGGAATACCTGGTGGCGTATTTCGGCGCGCTCCTCAAGGGCCTGCCGGTGGTGCCGTTCAATTTTCTGCTGAACCCGCAGGACCTGGCCTTCATCGCCCAGGACGCGGGGGTGGATCTTGTCGTGGTCGATTCGGCGTTCGCCAAACCCGAGGCCGCGCCGCTGTTTGCCCTGTTTCGCCACAAGATCCTCGTCGGCGGCGCCGACGCCGGGGCGCTCGGCGAAAATACCGTCGGCTTCGAGGATTTCCTCGCCGCCCGGCCAAGAGAAGATGGGCGGAAGCCGCACAGGAAAGACCCCGCCGTGCCCAGCACCCTGTTGTACACCTCGGGCACCACGGCGCGGCCGAAGGGGGTGATGCTCGACGAAAAGCAGTTCGACCTGAACGCCGAGGCGACGCTCACCCACCTCGACGTGAGCGCCGCCGACCGGGTGATCGTCGCCCTGCCCTTGTTCCATTCGTTCGGCAACATCATGGCGCTGCTCGTGTTCCGCGTCGGCGGCACGCTCATTCTGCTCAAGCAGTTCCAGCCGAAGATGATCCTGTCCGCCATCGCCCGCCACCGCGCGACGATTTTGCCCATCGTGCCGACGATCTACAGCTTCCTCGTGCAGCTCCACGCGCGCGGCGGCTACGACGCCTCTTCGCTGCGCTTCTGTGTTTCCGGCGGCGCTTCCCTGCCCCGGGCCCTGCTCGCGAAAGTGGAGGAGACCCTGGGCGCGGCCGTGCTCGAAGGCTACGGCCTGACCGAGACGTCTCCCGTCATCGCGGTGAACACCTCGCGCGCGGGCAGCCGCCCCGGCTCGGTGGGCCCGGTGGTGCCTTTTGTGGAGGTCAAGATCGTCGACGAGGCGGGGGAAAGCCTGGGCCCGGACGAGGTCGGCGAGATTCTGGTGCGCGGGCCGACGGTGATGAAAGGCTACTGGCAGCGCCCGGAGGAGAACCGTGAAATCTTCGACGAGGACGACTGGCTGAAAACCGGCGACCTCGGCCACGTCGATGCCCAGGGCCTCTTGTACATCTCCGCCGGCAGGAAGAAGGACATCATCATCCGCGCCGGCGAGAACGTGTCGCCGCTCGCCATCGAAAACGCGCTGATGAACCACCCGGCTCTCGCCGAGGCCGCCGTGGTGGGCCTGCCCGACGAGCGCGTCGGCGAGCGCGTGAAAGCCTGCGTGGTGCTGAAGGAAGGCGAAACCGCCGACCAGGCGGCGCTCCGCGAGCTGTGCATAAAGGAGCTGCCCGCGTTCATGATTCCCGATTTGTTCGAGTTCCACGACGCGCTGCCGAAAAACGCCACCGGCAAGGTGATGAAGAACGTGCTGCGCGAGGGCGGCAACGGCTGAGCTCGGCTAGCGGCAATAGGGAGGAACCCCCTCCTCCACCCATTCCCCCGCCCTGCCGGCCCTCTGGTTCGCCTTGTTTTTCTCGATGCCCTGGGCGATAAGCCGCCTCGACGCTTCGAACTTCCTCTCGATTTCCTCCGGCGTGTCCACAAGCAGGTTGCCGAACAGGGGCTGGCATTTCAAGTTGCCGACGTCGCAGCACGGCGTCATGCCGCCGTCCTGCCTGACGGTGAGGATGTCGATGGCGCCGCGCGCCGCGGGGCATTCGATGAGGTAATGTTCGCGCGGGAACGGGGTCGCGTGCATGGCGCGCCGGCCCTCGCCGTCCACATCGAAGGCGGGCAAGAGGTTAATGCCGAAGGTGAACCCCGGCCCGCGCGCGAAGGCGGCGGTGTTGCCCATGTGTCTTGTGTAGGCGGCCTCGCTCGGGTTCGGCTCGGCGCGGATGAGGCCGGCGATTTTTTCCCGGTAGTCGCCCAGAAGCGCCGCCACCGGCTTAAGCGCGTCTCCGCGCGCGGAGAAAAATTCCAGCAACAGCTCGATCTGGCTTTTCAGGTGACCGACGTTTTCAAAGATCACGTTGACCAGCAGGCGGTCCTGCAAGGTCAGCAGTTCCTCGAGCAGCGGTTTCTGAAAACGCTCCCAGGCTGTCGGGTAGAGGGTGATGTCGATGCGCCCGCCGAGAGCGATGATTTCCTTCAGCCGCTTCCAGCGCCGGCTCTTGGGGGTGTTGATCTCGAGGTTGGTGTGCAGGCAGACGTTGGGCGTGACCTCGCGGAATATCCTGAAGATCTCCACGATGTGCGGGTTCTGGCTGGCCTCGCCGCCGGTGAGGTTGATCTCGTGCCCGGCGAGGGCGAAAAGGACGGGCACTTTGCGGATGGTGTCCGCCATGCGCCTCGCGGCCTCGGGAGGCAGGTGCCACTTGGCCTTGGGGATTTCCATCAGCGGTTCGTAGACGTGGCAGGTGACGCACTCGTCCCGCGTGTACCGGTTGCAGCTGGCTTCGACGAATATACTCAGCATGATACCCCTTTGCCAGGGCTAAGGAGGCGGGCGCACCCCTCTCGGCCTGCTACTCAATTATAGGCCCCTTTGCCCCATCGGCGGCAACAGGGAATCGCTCAGGCGAAGCGGATGGCGACGAAGGAGACCGCCTCGCCGGGCCGGTCGAAGGCCGAGTGCAGGTCCTTCTCCCGGTATCCCAGCTTGACGAGCGGCTTGAGGACGGAGGTCACCTCGCCCTCGGTCACATAAGCCACCGTGTCGGGGACACCGCGCGGGTTCATCCGGCCCGCCAGCTGCTCGATCTGCTTTCTCTTTTTCTTAGGCGTTCCCGGCAGCGCCGGGTACTTGAGCGGCCTCTTGTAGGGGCTTAGGTATACGCCGTTCAGCGCGTTCATGGTGGAGAGCATGAGGATATCCCGGTCGCCCGCGTCCATGCGCGTGACCCCGGGATGGCTCTGGACGATTTCCACCAGGCTGACCACGCGCTCGCCAAGCGCCTCACCCACGAAGCGGTGCTGCGGCATCTTCTCGACGGCCTGGTAGCCGAGGCCGCGCCCCACCCGCTCCAGGAGATCGAAGTTCACCATGAAAGTGTACTGGCCGCCGTACAGGTTGAAATAGGGCCGCCCCTCCCGGTTGAGCTCGTCGAGGGAGAGCATGCCGTAATCGAAGCCGATGTAACCCTGGCTGCCCGGAGCGAGAAGCTCGCGCGCGCGCGCAAGCGTCGTGAACGCGCCGGTGTTCACCGGCATGGGGATGCCCTCGGCCCAGCGCGCGGCCTGCTCTTCCACCGCTTCGTGGTGCGGCCAGTCCTCGATGTCGACGCGCTGGTAGGTGCGCTCCCAAAAGATGTTGGCGATGAACTCGCGGTGCCGGGCGAGAACGCCCAGGTCGCGCTTTTCAAACGCCTGGAGAAAGGTTTCGAAATCGATATCGAGGGTGGCTGGGTCGAGCGTCGGTTGCAGGTATTCTTCCAGCAGCTGGCCGTCGTGCTTGAGCAGGACGCGGGTGGCCAGGTCGTCCCATATTTCGTTGGAGATGATCTTCCAGGCGCGGTGGCTTTTGAAGCAACCGAGGTTCTCGGCGTCGATCCGCACGGTGGAGAAACGGCCGGCGTGGCGGGCCAGTTCGGGGTTTCGCCTCGCCCCCAGGAGGA
>QJWD01000095.1 GCA_003235465.1 Nitrospirota bacterium
TCTAGCTTTTTTTCCGTCACCCCGCCGCCCCTCGCCCAGCCCCTCGGCGCACCACAAAATTCCGATAACCAAATAATTGCCCCGCCCGAGCCCCCGGTTCAGGAGGCGCCCGCCATCGCCACCGGCAAGGGGTTCCTGGTGGACCTCTTTGCCTGAGGCCGCCGCTCACGCCGGGCCGGCCGCGCCGCCGCTTCGTTTCGCCAGCTCGCCGGCCACCGCTTCGAGCGCCTCGGGGTCGATCACCTTGCGGTCCTTCTCGCTTATCGCGGCAAAAAGCCTCTGCGCGTTGACCACGCTTGCGGCAAAACGGCCCTTCAGCCGGGCGCGGGTGAACAGCACGATGGGGATGTAGGGATAGTCCCCCAGGTGGGCTTCCAGGTGGTTCATCAATTTGCGGTTTTCCCATTGCGGGTTGTACAGGGTCTGCCACGCGCCGCGGTATTTCACCTGCCACTCTTCCTCGGTTTCGCGGCCCTCGACGCGGCCCTCTAGGGTTTTCACCGACACCACAAAAATCCCGTAAGGCGAGGCGATGACATGGTCGATGCGGCTCATGCCGTAGGGCGTTGGCACCAGAACGTCGCTGAACAGGCGGTACTCGGGGCCAAGGGCCTCAAGTCCAGCCCCGGCGCGGCCGCCACCCACCGCGCGCCTGAAAAAAAACCAGACGAGGAACGAGCCGGCGGCAAGCCCGGCCGCGAGTTTCAGCCAAAGGGTTGGAATGGATTCGAAATTCATTGTGCTCCTGGCGCTTCCGGTGATGAAGGTCCGCCCGTCAACAGGCTCGATGATTATAACCGCCCTCCCCAGGCATGCAAAACTCCCGCCCGCCGCCAAGGCCCGCCAGCCGTCGCTGACAGAGCGCCCGGCAAGAAAGGCCGCGTTACCTTTTTCGGGCGTTTCTGCTATGATGGCGCGAACCGAAAAAATAACGTGACCGCGCAGGGTGTTTGCCGGATCGCGCCGGTTCACGCTGCCGGCGAGAAACAGAAACACCCCCAACAGGAAGGAGATTCACCATGGCCGCCCCGAAAGGTTTTGCCACCCTGACCCCGGTCCTGATCGTCAACAGCGCCGCCGACACTATCGAAACCTGCAAGAACGGCTTCGGCGCCGAGGTGTGCGGCATCGTGAAGAACCCGAAAACGGGCAAGATCCTGCACGCCTGCCTGAAGATCGGCGAGTCGACGCTGTTTATCTGCGATGCGGCGCACGAGAACGGCATGCACCCGACGGGCCGCCAGGAATTCTACCTGTACGTGGACGATGTCCAAAAAGCCCTGGAAAAAGCCCGCGGCCTCGGCCTCGAAGCGGTGCAGGAGCCGGAGGACATGTTCTGGGGCGACCGCGTCGCCGAGGTCGTCGACTCCGCCGGCAACACCTGGAAACTGGCACAGAAGATCAAGGACGTTACGCCCGAGGAAATCGAGGCCAACGTGCGCGCCATGGTCGGCGACTGACCCGCCTCACCCCCTCGCGAACGGGTCCGGCGGCTCGAACCCCGCCGTCTCATCCCCGCTTTGCAATTTCGTACCCGAACCGCCCAGGCGGATTTTCATTTGCGACTCGGCCGGAAACAGGCTGGGCGCGCTCGGGCCGCCGTCGGCGATGGCGCGAAACCCCGGCAGTTTTTTAACCGCCTCGCGGTGGCCGAGCATGTTTATGAGCGTCACCGCTTTTCTCTCCGCGATATGTTCCAGAATGGAGGCCGCCGCCCGGCGGCCGAACACCGTGATATCGAGCAGCGAGTTGCCCATCAACCGGTTGCTGCCGTGCAGCCCCCCCGTCACCTCTCCGGCGGCCCACAGGCCCGGCACCCCGGTGCGCCCGCCGCTGTCGACCTCGACGCCGCCGTTCTGGTAATGCAGGGTCGGGTGGATGAGCAGCGGCCAGCGCGCGGGGTCGATGCCATAACGGGCGTAGCGGTGAACGAGGCCGGGAAACTGTTTTTTGAGCGTGCCCTTCCCCTGCACCTGTTCGATGAGCGGGGTGTCGAGCCACACGCCGTGACGGTCGGTCGGCGTTTCGAGGCCGCGCCCCTCGTGCACCTCCCGCAAAATGGCCGCCGCCAGCACATCGCGGTAGGCGAGTTCGTTGACGAAGGCGTGCCCGTCGCGGTTGACCACCTGGGCCCCCGTGGAGCGGATCGCCTCGGTGACCAGGCTGCCGGCGAGGGCGTCGGGAAACACGCCGCCGGAGGGGTGGTACTGGTGGCTGCCGGGAAACAGGATGCCCGCGCCCTGGCGGTAGGCGAGCACCAGGCCGTCGCCTGTCGCGCCGATGTGGTTGCTGGTGGGAAACCCCTGCAGCCGGAGCTGGCCGCTGCCGCCGGTGGCGAGCAGCACGGCGCGCGCCGACACGGTGCGGAGCGCTCCGGCGGCGCGGTCCCAGACGACGGCGCCGGTCACCTGGCCCTGGCCGTCATCGGTGAGCTCCACGGCGGCGTGTTCCTCGAGCAGCGCCGTCGTCGTTTGCCTGAGCGCCTCTTTCAGCACGCGCATGATTTCGAGGCCGGTGAAATCGCGGCAGGCGAGCACGCGCGGCACCGAGGTGCCGCCGCCCGGCCGCAGGCGAAAGGTGCCGTCGGGGTTCCTGTCGAACAGGCAGCCCTGGCCGATCAGCCAGTGGATGGCTTCGGGGCCGCCCTCGCACAAAATTTTCAATAACTCGTTATCGTTGTCGCCGTGGCCGCCGACGTAGGCATCGGCAAAATGCCGGCGCGGCGAATCGCCCTCGCCGAGGGCGGCCTGAATGCCGCCTTCGGCCATCACCGTGTTGGAATCGCCCAGCCTGAGCTTGGTGGCGAGATGCACGGCAAGCCCCGCGTCCTTGAGGGCAAGCGCCGCGCTCACGCCCGCGCCGCCGCCGCCGAGAATGAGCACATCGGTCTCGATGTCCACGTTCGGCTGATAATCTTCGGGGACGGGGCTGTCGGCTTCGAGCAGCGCCGCCAGTTCGAGGGGGAACGCCTCCTTGCCGGCGTTCTTGCCGACGGCGACGGGGCGCTCCCGGCCCTGGTGATCGGGATGGTATTGTTCCAGCAGGCGGGCGGCCTCCTCGCCTTCGATCTTCGGGCCGGGGCGGCCGATGCGCGCCTCGCGGCTGGCGGCCACCCGCGCCATGGATTCGCTGGCCCAGTCCATCATGCCGGCACCCTGCCCGCGCGCCTAAACGCTTCCGCGCGCCTGAGCCTCTCCTCCGCATCACCCGCCAAAAGCCAGGCCCACTCCTCGGCAGCGGCGCCGGAGGCGGGCGCGGCTTCTTCCTCGGCCAGCGCCAGCGAACGGCGCACCCACAGGCCCATGTTGTGCGGCTGGACCCTGTCTTCGCAGACCAGGCGGCACAGGCCGCAGTGGATGCAGGTGGTGAAGTCTTCCGCCACCGCCTGCCACTCCCCCCCCTGCATCCTGAGGACCGAATCCATCACCGGAATGTCCATCGGGCAGGCGAGGGTGCAGCTTCGGCATTTGGTGCAGCGGTCGAGGGTGGGAAAGGCCTGCCGGATCGCCTCCGGCGACGGCCCCTTCACCGGGGCGCGGGCGGGCACGGGCTCCACCGGGCAGGGGAACACCTCCATGCCCTCTTCGACGAGGCGCATGCAGGCGAGGTCGGTGCCGCCCGGCCTGCCGTCGGCGAAGCGCACGTTCACCGTGCAGGCGCCGCACACGCCGCCGTCGCAGCCGGCCTTGATGTCCTCGCCACGGCCGGCGGCCCACAGCGCGCCGAGCAGGGTGCCTCCCCTTCGCCCCGCGACCGGCTCGCCGGAAAATTTGAATGTCACCGTCTTGTCCTGCATCGGCCCGCCTTTCCCCTGGGTTGTCGCCGCTTTTTTTAGGGTATCCACTATAACAGATGCCGCCGCCGGGACCGACCCCGGGTTGCCCGGCTTATCCGCCGTGGGTTGTTGCCGGGCTTGAGATTCTATGATAAATTAGCCGCAGTTCATTCTACTGCAAGGTGTTACTTCCATGTCCGGTCATTCCAAGTGGGCGTCCATCAAACACAAGAAGGGCGCCGCCGATGCTAAGCGCGGCAAGATTTTTACCCGAATCATCAAGGAAATCACCGTCGCCGCGCGCCTCGGCGGCGGCGACCCCGACGGCAACCCGCGCCTGAGGACCGCCATCCTCGCCGCCAAGGCGGCGAACATGCCACAGGACAACATCATCCGCGGCATCAAAAAGGGCACGGGCGAACTCGAAGGCGTGAACTACGAAGAGATCACCTACGAGGGTTACGGCCCCGGCGGCGCGGCCATCATCGTCGAAGTGATGACCGACAACAAAAACCGCACGGTGAGCGAGATCCGCGCCCTATTCGGCAAGCGCGGCGGCAACCTGGGCGAGAACGGCTGCGTCGCGTGGATGTTCGACCCCAAGGGCCTCATCACCGTGAGCGCCGAGGGCCAGGGCGAGGACGCGCTGTTCGAGATGGCTCTTGAAGCCGGCGCGGAAGACATGAAGCGGGTGGACGACCACTACGAGATCACCACCGCGGTGGAGAGTTTCGACGCGGTGCGCAAGGCCCTGGAAGACGGGGGCGTGGCGATCGCCTCCTCCGAGCTCACGCGCATCCCGCAAAGCACGGTGCAGGTTGAGGAGAAGCACGCCAAGTCGCTCCTGCGCCTGATGGACGAACTGGAAGACCACGACGACGTGCAGAAATCCTACTCCAATTTTGACATCTCCGACGAGGTGCTCGCCGCCCTCGCCGAAGCAGGCTGACCCGCCACCCGGCGCGGCGGCGGCCCCATCGCCGGCGGGAAACCGCCATTCACCCCCCAACAGGAACGGTCAACATGCGCGTCATGGGCATCGACCCTGGAAGCAACTGCACCGGCTTCGGCATCGTCGAGGAACGGGCGGGACGCCTCATCGGCATTCATTTCGGCAGCATTCAAAGCCGCTCGAAGGACCCCTTCGCCGATCGCCTGAAAGCGATCTACAGCGGCCTCATAGCGGCGATCCGCGAATTTTCTCCCGACGCGGTGGCGGTGGAGGATATGTTTTTCGCCACCAACGTCAAGTCCGCCTTGAAGCTCGGGCAAACGCGCGGCGTGACCCTGCTCGCCGCGGTCAACGAGGGCAAGGAGCTCGCGGAATACAGCCCGCTCGAAGTCAAGCAGTCGGTGGTCGGCTACGGCCGCGCCGACAAGATCCAGGTGCAGGACATGGTCACCACGCTGCTCGGCCTCAAGGAAAAGCCCCGCCCCTTCGACGCCGCCGACGCGCTGGCCGTCGCCATCTGCCACATTCACAACGCGAAAAGCCGCCAGCGGCTGGGGCAGCATGCATGATCGCGCACCTCAAGGGCACGCTGGCCGCGAAATCGCCGGTGGAGGTGGTGGTGGATGTGTGCGGCGTGGGCTACCTGGCGCTGGTGCCGCTCTCCACCTATTACGCCCTGCCGGAGGAAGGCCAGCCGGTGACGCTCAAAATTCATACCCACGTGCGCGAAGATGCGATTAAACTGTATGGGTTTCAGACCGCCGAGGAGCTTGTGATTTTCGAGAAGCTGATCGGCATCAGCAAGGTGGGGCCGAAGCTCGCCCTCGCCATCCTCTCCGGCATGCCGCCGGCGGAACTGGTGTCAGCGGTGATGAACAACGACGTGGCCAGGCTGAGCGCCATCCCAGGGGTGGGCCGCAAAACCGCCGAGCGCCTCACCCTCGAGATGCGCGACAAGTTTCAGGACTTGGCGGGGGACGCCGCCCGCCCGGCTGGCGGCCCGAAACACGCCGTTCTCGACGACGCGCTTTCCGCCCTCGTCAACCTCGGCTACCGCCGGCCCGAGGCGGAAAAGGCGCTCAAGAAATTGTGGGACGAGGCGGCGGGAAA
>QJWD01000323.1 GCA_003235465.1 Nitrospirota bacterium
GCTGCCAGCCCTTCAATGGCTAAAGACATTTATCTGTACAGCGATTTTGCCGGTTACATTGCTTCTAAAGGCAAGAATGTCAATGACTCACCCATAAGCAATATCAACAACTGCGCACTGTGCCATGCCGATTATAACTCCTACGGCACGCTGAATAGCTTTGCCATAAGTTTTCTGGTCGCGGGCACCAACCAGGCTGCTTTTTCCAGCATCGAAAATCAGGATTCCGACGGAGACGGCGCAACTAATGTCCAGGAGATCCTGGCGGGCTATTACCCCGGTCTTTCCTGCGCCGATATCGCCGGCGGCAACCCCATCCGGGACTGGCCGGCTAACCTCAATATTGCGGATTTTGTCGACCCCAATAAGCCGGGTTGTGTGGACCCCGCCGCCGATATCGACGTGAACCCGGCGGCACTCGATTTCACCACCGCCGTTGTCGGCGCCTCCAAGCCGCTCACCACTGTCATCAGCAACCTGGGCGCGGCGGATCTCACCGTGACGGGCCTGATCTTCCAGGGGGGCACGAGTCCTGATTTCGCACTCGGCGCAACCGTTCCGGCGTTGCCCCTGGTGCTTCCCCCCGGCGGCACGGCGGATGTTGAAGTGGTCTACACCCCGGGCGAACCCGGCACCGACAGCGGTGCGCTGATCGTCGTCAGCGACTCGCCCGGTGAGGAGGATTTCCCCGTCTCCCTGCTTGGCGAGGGCCTCGCGCCTCCCAACGACTGCGACATCGTGATCGCCCCGAACGGCCACGATTATGGCCTCGTTCCGGTGGGCGGCTCCGCCTTGCAGACGTTCGATATCCAGAACCAGGGCGCGACCACTGACTGCGTCGTGAGCGCCATTGCCACCGGCGCGGTAAGCAGCCCGGATTTTTCCGTAGAAACGCTGACCCTGCCGCAGAACATCGCCCCCGGCCAGAGCGTGCAGGTGGATGTCACCTACGCCCCCGGCGAAGTGGGCGGTGACGTGGGCACGCTCGAGGTGACAAGCAACGACCCGGCCAGCCCCGATTCCATCGCCTTAAGCGGCAGCGGCGAAGGCGCAGGGCCGACAGGGCCGGACATCACCGTGGTTCCGATGCAGATCGACTATGGCGCCGTCATGGTCGGCGCTTTCGCCATGGGCAAGACCACGGTCACCAACGATGGCGACCAGCCGCTCACCATTAACGATCTCAGCCTGCCTATCGGGTCGAGCTTCAGTTTCGTGGCGGGCCTGCCCATCACCCTCGCGGCGGGCAGCTCGGTGGATATCAACATCACCTTTAGCCCACCGGGAGTAGGGCCATTTAGCGACACCCTGTCGATCTTAAGCGACGACCCCGATGAGGCGACGGTGCCGGTGATGCTGTCCGGCACCGGGCAGGCGCCGCCGCCGATGGAATGCAACGTTCAGGTGAGCCCCATGGCGCTGCAATATGGCCTGGTGCAAATCGCCACCACCCGAACGCTTTCCATTCTGGTCAGCAACACCGGCACGGCGGATTGCGAGGTGAATGCAAACCTGGACGGCAGCAGCAGTCCGGATTTCTCCATCGCCGCAAGCTCGACGCCGCTACCGGCAACGCTTGCACAGGGTGAGAACGCCACCGTGGACGTCGAGTACTTCCCCGGCGAACTCGGCGACGACACCGGCATGGGGATCATCGATAGCAACGACCCGGATGCGCCGACGGTGATGGTCGGCCTGACCGGCAGCGGCTTCGAACCCGGCGGCGGAGGCACCCTCGATGTGCAGGAGTTCGAGGCGTTCCTTTCGCAGGCCGCCGCCATCCAGATGGACGGCTCGGGAACCTCCGGCTACGCTGAAATCGACTTCAACGAAAACGGCACCGAAGCCGAGGTCAAGATGTCGATCAACCAGCGCACCAGCAAGGGGAGGGGCGGCCGCGGCCGTGGAACCTCCGCGTCTGATGGCGTCACCGTGACCGGCGCGGCCCTCTACTGTGGCGCGCCGGGCGCGGGCCAGGAACTGCTCTCCGTGTACGCCTCCGGCGACAGCGGTGGCAAGTCCCTTAAGAACCGCTGGAGCTTCAAGAAGGACGTTGAGGATGGCGATTCGAGCCTCAACACCGGCACCGACTGCGGCGGCAACCTGTACGCCATCGCCCTGTCCGCGCTGGCCGGCAACGTCTACGCCGTCATCCACACCGACGCGGTCGACCTAATGGCGACCTTCGTTCCCAAACAGGGAGGAAGCGACGTCATGGAAGTGGAGGACGATGCCGTCGAGGTGGAGGAGTTGGGTACGTCCGGAAATGACGGTTCCACCCGCAACGGGGGGCGGAAAGCGCGTTAGCGCGAAGCGGCAAACGCCGCGGCAGTATCGATTGATCGCATAAGGCCGGGGCTCCCGCTTTTGGGGCCCCGGTTTTTTTTTAGCGTGAAGGCGGGAAATAGTTATTATCAACTCGCCTATGCGGCGAGGTAAGCGATGACGATATAGCGCGCAAGCTTGCCCGCCAGAACCAGCGGGATAAACCAGAGAAGCCGAATGCGCAGAATGCCCGCGACCACGGTGATCGGGTCGCCGATGAACGGCACCCAGGCCAGGCACAGGGAAAACAGGCCGTATTTGGTGAAACGCTTCTCGGCCCGGGCAAATTCCCCGTCGGAAATCCTCAGCCATTTTTTGATCGCCCCGGTACAGGCCCAGTAACCCAGGGCGTAATTGGTGAGCAAGCCGAGCACGTTCCCCACGGGGGCGACGGAAACGAGGTTCGCCGCGGGCAGGCCTGAAGGAGGAGTGTGCCCAGAACCACCTCGGAGCTTAAGGGTAAAACCGTCGCCGCCAGGAAGGCGGCGGCAAAAAGACCGGCGTAGCCGAGCTCGGCGAAAGAGTCCATGCGGGATAGCGGCCCGGTGCTATCTGTTGGTGGGTCGGGTCAGGGGGTGTCCTGAACCCAGACTTCGCCTTTGGAGGTGGTTTCCCGTTTCCAAATCGGGGTGGTGCGCTTGAGTTCGGCGATGGCCCACTCGCAGGCCTTGAACGCCTCGGCCCGGTGCTCGCCGGCGGCGACGATGAGGACGATGTTCTCGCCGATGTCGATCTCGCCGATGCGGTGGATTATGCTCATGCCGATGATCTTGAAATCGGCGATGGCCTTGACGCGGATCTCCTCCAGCTTCTTCTCGGCCATCTTCGGGTAATGCTCGAAGTTGAGCTGGGTGATGTTCTCGCCCTTGGACAGCTCGCGGCCGGTGCCGAGGAAGGTGACGATGCCGCCGATGTTGCGGGAGACTTTCTTGATCGCCTCGATCTCGTCGGTGACGGAGAAATCCTCGCGTTGAATCCTGACTTTCGATTCCATGACCGTGCTCATACGCTCGTCCTTTAATTTAGACCGCGCCGCCGGAGAACGGCGGCAAAAACGCCACCTCGTCTCCATCGCGGACGGGGGTGTCCAGGGTGGCCACGTCCTGATTGACCGAGACCATGACTTTTTTTCCGAGAATCATCTCGCCGAGTTCGGGCGAGGTTTTGCCGATCAGCTCTCCGAGCGCCCGCACCGTGGCGCCTTCGCCCAAGTCGAGGGTTTCCTCGCTTTTGCCGGCCATCTGCCGGAGGCTTGCGAAATACAGGATGCGGGTCACGGCTGGGCCCCCCATCCGCTGCGCTCGAAGGTGCCGGACTTGCCGCCGGATTTATGCACGAGGCCGATGTCGGTGAAATACATGCCGCGGTCCACCGCCTTGCACATGTCGTAAAGGGTGAGCGCCGCGTGCGTCACCGCGGTGAGGGCTTCCATTTCGACGCCGGTCTGCCCCGTCACCTTGACGGTGGCGGTGAGCGTCACCCGCGAGAGGCCGGTTTCCGCGTCGGGTTCGAGGCGGTCGGCAAAGGCGATGTCCACATGCGTCAGTTGCAGGGGGTGGCACATGGGGATTACGTCCGCCGTCTTTTTCGCCCCCATCACGCCCGCCACCTGCGCCACGGCGAACACGTCGCCTTTTTTGATCTGGCCCTCTTTAATGAGGCGGAGCGTCTCCGGCAGCAGGTGCACCGTGGCGGTGGCCACCGCCGTGCGCTCGGTGACGGTTTTGCCGCCGACATCGACCATGCGGGCGCGCCCCTGCTCGTTAAAATGCGTGAGTGGATTGTTCATAGAACAATAGTACAACAGCCACGAATGGAGTCAAGCCCCGCCGCCAAAATCCCCCGGCGGCCTCCGGGCCCCCGAGGCGGTAACTTAACCTCTTGTATTCAATGGCTTCATGGATTTTCATCCGGGGCGCGCCCGGGTTACAATAAAAGGGTGGCCCAAAGAGACCCGGGCCCCGCCGGTTGACAAATTTTTTACAAAACTTTCAAACGGGTCTGACCCCTTGAATCCTCTTTCCACCTACCTTGAAGGTATGAAGCGGCCCGCGTGCAGGGCCGCGACGTGTGCGGCGAACTCATACTTTCGGAGGTGGTTATGAACGGATTGCGGTCTTTCTCTAAATTCATCGGCATGGCGGTGCTCGCCGCCGTGGCCTGCGCCCCCGCCGAGGCGCGCGAGGTGAGCCTGGATGTGGCGCTCGGCACCCCCGTCGTCGAGGCGGGCAGAACCCACAAGGCGTTTCTCAAGGTGTCGGTCACCGGTTTCGAGATCGACAGGCCGTCGGAGCGGCCTCCCGTCAACGCCGCCATCGTGCTCGACAAGTCCGGCTCGATGCAGGGCGAAAAAATCGCCCGTGCGCGCGAAGCGGCGATCATGGCGCTCGACCAGCTCACCGAGGGCGATTATGTTTCGGTGGTGACATACGACGGCACGGTGCGCGTGGTGGTGCCCGCCACCGAGGTCAGCCGGCGTTACTGGATCGCCGATGCCATCCGCAACATCGGCGTGGGCGGCAGCACGGCGCTGTTCGCCGGCGTCAGCCGGGGCGCGTCGGAAGTGCGCACCTATCTCTCCCGGCACCGGGTCAACCGGGTGATCCTGCTTTCCGACGGGCTGGCCAACGTCGGCCCGAGCACGCCGGATGAACTCGGGCGGCTGGGCTCGGCGCTCGGCACCGAGGGCATCAGCGTGACCACCATCGGCCTCGGCCTCGGCTACAATGAGGACCTGATGACCAAGCTCGCCGGCTACAGCGACGGCAACCACGCCTTCGTCGAACGCCCGGGGGACCTCGCGCGCATCTTCGAGAACGAATTCCAGACGGCGAAAAACGTCGTCGCCAAGGACCTCGACATCATCATCCACTGCGAGCGCGGCATTCGGCCGATCCGCGTGCTCGGGCGCGATTCGGAGATTTCCGGCCAGCGCGTGCGCACCCGCCTGAACCAGCTTTCCAGCCAGCAGGAGAAGTTTGTCGTGCTGGAGGTGGAGATCCCCGCTGGCGACGAGGGCGCGAGCCAGAAGCTGGCCTCGGTGGACCTGTCGTACATGAACCTGGTGACGAAGAAAAGCAACAGCCTCAACAACTCGGTGTCGGTGTCCTACACCCGCTCCGAGAAGGAGGTGAAGGAGAAGGCGAACAAGGAGGTCATGAAATCGTCGATCGAGCAGGTGGCCAATGAAATGAGCAAGGACGCGGTGCGTCTGCGCGACCAGGGCCGGGTCCAGGAAGCGCAGAAACTGCTGAAGGAGGGCGGCAAGGCCATCGAGCAGGAGTTCGGCGCCTACGCGCCGGCCCCGGCGCTGGAGATGAAAGAGGAAATGCGGCAGGACGCCGACGAGCTCGACGACGCGGAGTGGAACAAGAAGCGCAAGAGCCTACGTGAAAGGCAGTTCAAGATGGATAACCAGCAGCAATACTAACTTGGGCGGCAGCCGCCCCTTCGGGGGCGGCTTAACGCCGTTTGCAACCGTGAGACGCCATTGAAGCCGAAGA
>QJWD01000153.1 GCA_003235465.1 Nitrospirota bacterium
CGAAGCCAACGTCACCGCCATCAACGCCGCGAAATCGATGGCGCTGCGCGCGATCGAGCTTGGGCGCTGAGGGCAGGATGAATCCTGAACCCGCCCGCCGGCTGCGATAACCCATGGCCTCCTCGCTGGATTTCATAAAAAACCTCGATACCCGCTTTGCCGCGCTGCCGCCGGGAAAAAAGGCGGGGGCGCTGGCGCTTCTCGCGGCGCTGATCGCCTCGCTGGTGGTGATGTCGCTGTGGCTTAAATCCCCCGACATGGAGCTGCTCTACGCCAACCTGTCCGAGGAGGACGCCTCGGCCATCGTCGACAAGCTGAAGTCGCGGAAGATACCCTACGAGCTTGCAAACCGCGGCCGCACCATCTACGTCCCCTCCAACCAGATGCACGAGCTTCGTCTGAACCTGGCGAGCGAGGGGCTGCCGGAAGGCAGCGAGGTGGGGCTTGAGATCTTCGAAAAATCCGGCCTGGGGATGACCGAGTTCGTCCAGAAGCTGAACTACCAGCGCGCGCTGCAGGGCGAGCTTGCACGCACCATCAAGACACTGGCGTCGGTGGACCATGCGCGAGTGCACCTCGTCATCCCCAAGGAAACGCTGTTCATCAAGGAGAAGCCGCGCGGCAAGGCTTCGGTGGCCATCAAGGTGCGGCCCGGCCAGTCGCTCACCAAGGAGCAGGTGCAGGGCATCGTCCACCTGGTGTCGGCGAGCGTCGAGGGCATCGAGGCGCGCGACGTGGTGGTGGTGGACATGGACGGCAACCTGCTCTCCGGCGGAAACGACGCCACGCTGAACGCGCTGGCCACCGCCACCAATTTTCAGCACAAGGTGCGCGTCGAGCAGGACCTTGAGACCCGCATCATCGACATGCTGGAAGACGCCCTCGGCCCCGGCAAGGTGCTCGCCCGGGTGAGCGCCGATCTCGATTTTGAACGGGTGGAACGCACCGAGGAAATCTTCGACCCGGATTCGCAGGTGGTGAGAAGCGAGCAGCTGGTGACCGAGGCGACGCTCGGCGCGCTGCCGCCCGGGGGCGTGGCGGGCGCGCAGTCGCTGGTGCCCGACGGGCGCGGCGGCCAGGGGACCGGCCAGCCCGCCAAGCGCGACAAGGAAAACCAGACGTTCAACTACGAGATCAACAAGGTGATCCGCCACGTGTCGAAGCCCGTCGGCGAGGTCTCCAAGCTGTCGGTGGCGGTGCTCATCGACGGCATCACCGAGGGCGACCCGCCGGAGTACAAGCCGCGCTCGCCGGAGGAGATGGCGAAATACCTCGAGATCGTCAAATCCGCCGTCGGCTACAACCGCGACCGGGGCGACCAGGTACAGGTGAAGAACATCGAGTTCGACCGTTCGGTGCTGGAGTCGCAGCGGGAACAGCTGGACGCGGCAGCGACGATGGACTGGGTGCTGTTGTTTGCAAAAATTGCGGGCGGTGCTATAGTGATTTTGCTGTTCTTTGCCTGGGTCATCCGGCCGCTGATGAACTGGATGACCACCTCCCTCGAGGTGGTGCCGGAACACGCCCGGGAACTGGCGCGCGCCGACCAGGAAAACCTCGAACACGCCGGCGCGTTGATCGCCGAGGCCAGCCAGGAGATGGCGGGCGTGCGCAAGACGGTGGAAGAGTTCGTCGTGAACGATCCCAAGTTCACCGCCAGCGTCATCCGCAAGTGGATGCGCAACAAGGGGCCCGTCAGTTGACAGGGAGCGGGGGCGAGACGTGACCAGGGAATACACAGGACCGGAAAAAGCCGCGATCTTCCTCATGTCGCTGGGCGAGGAAAAGGCCGCCGCCGTGCTCTCCAACATGGAAGAGCGGGAGATCCAGATCCTCGGCAACTACATGTCTTCCCTCGGCGAGGTGGACATGGCCACCCTGAACCAGGTGACGCGGGATTTTTTTCACAGCGTCGAGGCGGGCACCGGCGGGCTTGGCATCGGCGGCATGGACTTCCTCAAGAGCACCTTGATGAAGGCCCTCAACCCCGACAAGGCGGCGGAAATCCTCAACAACATCACCTCCCCCGGCGAGGAAATGGGCGGCGGCCTGGAAACGGTGCGCATGCTCGACCCGAAGGTGATCGCCGCGTTTCTCGTCAACGAGCACCCGCAGACGGCGGCCATCGTCCTCGCGCACCTGGACGCGCACATGGCGGGGCAGACGCTAAGAGAAATCCCCGAAGAGAGCCGCATGGAAATCGTCCACCGCCTGGCCACGCTCGAGCGCGTGTCGCCGCAGGTGGTGCGCGACCTCGACGAGGCGCTGCAGGCGGAGTTCCGATCCTCCGGCACCATGACGGGCAACCAGCTCGGCGGCGTGGAGACGGCGGCGCACATCATCGGCACCCTCGACCGCTCGACGGAAACCTCCATCCTCGCCGCCATGGACGAGGTGGACCCGGACATGGCCAACGAAATCCGCAACCTGCGGTTCACCTACGAAGACATTCTCAAGATCGACGACCAGGGCATCCAGATGATCCTGAAGGAGATCAACCAGGAGGACCTCCTGGTTTCGCTCAAGACGGCGAGCGACCAGCTCAAGGACAAGTGGCTGTCAAATATGTCCGAACGGGCTTCCATGATGGTGCAGGAGGACCTGGAAGCCCTCGGCCCCACCAAGGTCAGCGACGTGGAAAACGCGCAGCAGAAGATCGTCAGCATCTGCAAGAAGCTGGAGGAGGAGGGCAAACTGTCCATCGGTGGAGGCGGCGAGGAACTTGTCTAACGAATCGAAATGGTTCGTCCGCGGGCTCCTGCCCAAAACCCCCGTCGGCCAGGGGGCGGACGCCGGCGCGCGGGACTTCAAGCTAGACAACCTGGTCGAACGCAAAGGGGAGGCGGGCGCGGGGGGCCGGGCGAAGTTCATTCCCGACCACATCGCCACCTCGCGCGAGGGCATGCGCGAGCTGTTGCACGAATCCCTGGAAAAGGCGCGGCGGGAGGCGGAGGCGATCAAGCAGAAAGCCGAGGAAGAAGGGCGAGCGGCGGGCCACGCCGAAGGCTTCGCCGAGGGTGAGCGGGAGGCGAAGGAAGCCTTTCGCCCCGTGGTGGAGAGTTTCGAGAAGGCGGTGAAGGAGCTTGCCGGCTTTCGCGAGGCGATGTACGGCAAGGTGGAGCGCGAGATGGTCGCCATGGTGGTGGCGCTCGCCAAAAAGGTAATCCGCTTCGAGCTATCGACGCGCGAGGACAGCATTCAGGACATGATCCGCCTGGCGGTGCAGTCGGTGCTCGACAAGGAGTCGATGGTCATCAAGGTCAACCCGGAGGACAAGGAACACGCGGAGGCCTTCAGCCCGGAACTCGCCCACCTGTATCCCGAAATCCAGAAGGTCGTCATCGAGGCGCAGTCGGGCATCGCGCGCGGCGGCCTCGTCATCGAAACCAATTTCGGCTCCGTCGACGCGCGCATCGAAAAACTCGAGGAAGGGCTCGACAAGATCCTGCACCTTGCGCCCCCGGAAGGCGAAGGCCCCGCCTAGCGGCCATGCCATGAACGAGACCATCGATCTTAAAAAATACAGCGCCTACATCGACGGCACCTCGCTGATCAAGAAAAGCGGACGGGTGAACCGGGTGATCGGCCTCTTGCTCGAGGGCGACGGCCCCGCCGCTTCGGTGGGCAGCCACTGCACCATCCACCCGCCGGGCAACCGGCCCCCGGTCGAGGCCGAGGTGGTGGGCTTTCGCGACAAGCGCACTCTGCTCATGCCGCTCGGCGAGCTGATCGGCATCGAACCCGGCAGCCGCATTGAATCCCAGGACGAGTACCCCACCTTCAACGTCAGCCCCGGGCTCATCGGCCGCGTCATCGACGGCAACGGCCGCCCGCTCGACGGCAAGGGCCCCATCGAGCACGGCAGCGAATACCCGATCATGGGCAAGCCCCAGAACCCGCTCGAGAAAAACCGCGTGAGCGAGGTGCTCGATGTCGGCGTGCGCGCCATCAACGGCCTCATCACCTTCGCCAAGGGGCAGCGCATGGGCGTCCTCGCGGGCACCGGCGTCGGCAAGTCGGTGCTGATGGGGATGATCGCGCGCAACACGGGAGCGGAGGTGAACGTCATCGCGCTGATCGGCGAGCGCGGCCGGGAGGTCAAGGAATTCATCGAGGAAAACCTCGGGCCGAAGGGCCTCGAGCGCTCGGTGGTGGTGGCCGCCGCGGCCGACCAGCCGCCGCTCGTGCGCATGCGCGGCGCGTACATCGCGACGACCATCGCGGAATATTTTCGCGACCAGGGGCACGATGTCATTTTGATGATGGATTCGATCACCCGCTTCGCCCTCGCCCAGCGCGAGATCGGCCTTTCGGTGGGCGAGCCGCCGACCACGCGCGGCTACACGCCCTCGGTGTTTTCCCTGCTGCCGCGCCTTCTGGAGCGCGCGGGCACCTCAAGCGGGCGCGGCACCATCACGGGGCTGTACACCGTGCTCGTCGAAGGCGACGACCTGAACGAGCCGGTGTCGGATGCGGTGCGCGCCATTCTCGACGGCCACATCGTCCTTTCCCGCGATCTCGCGCAGCACAACCATTATCCGGCCATCGACGTGCTGTCGAGCATCAGCCGCCTGATGATCGAGGTTTCCTCCGATGAGCATTATCAGGCGGCGATGCGTTTCAAGGACCTTCTCGCCACGCACCGGGAAGCGGAGGACCTGATCAACATCGGCGCCTACACCAGGGGCAGCAACCCCCGCATCGACCGCGCCATCGCCCGCATCGACAAGATGAACGCGTACCTGAGACAGGGCATCCACGAAAAGCGGGACATGCAGGTGAGCCTCGCCGAGCTTCTTGAGCTGATGAGGCCGGAATGAAGGCCCGTTTCGAAACGTTGCTGAGAGCGGCCAGGCTCAGGGAGGATGCCATCAAAAGGGAACTGGCGGACATCGACCGCCACCTCGCGCAAGAGGAGGGGCGGCTTCGCTTTTTTGACACCCTGGAGGGCGAACGCGGCCGCGACCTCGACGAACGGCTGAAAGCGCCAGCCAGCATAGACACGCTTCGCCTGTATGAGCATTTTTTTCGCGGCATGAAGCAGGGAGCCGAAAGGCAGCGGGCAATCATCGACGAGGTCGGCGAGCGGCGGGAGGAAACTCGCGCCCGGCTCACCGAGGCCGCGCGCGGACGCCGCACCCTCGAAATCCTGCGTGAGCGGGAGATCCTGGAACAGCGAAAGGCGCTACGCAAGCGGGAAACCGCGATGCTCGACGAAGCCGCGCTCAACCAGTGGCGAAGCCGGCAGGAAGGGGAAAGCGCGTGATGAAACCCGGCGCCATCTATTTTTCGGGCCTGCTCCTTCTCTCCCTGTTTTCAGGCGCGGCCATCCTTAACGCCGCGCCCGGCACTGAAACCCCGCCTGACCCCAAGCAGGAAAAAGCCGCGCTTCCGGGATCCCAGGGCGGCGTCAACCCCGAGACGTTCCGCATGATCGAAACCATCGAGAAGAAGAACAGGGAACTGAAAAGGCGCGAGGAGGAACTCAACCAGAAGGAGCAGCAGCTGAGCGTGCTCGAAAGCAAGATCAAGGCCGATCTGGAGAAGATCGAAGCGGCGCTCGCGCGCAGCGAGGAACAGCTGGGGATTCAGAACGAACGCATCCGCGAGAACATTAACGCCCTGGTCAAGGCGTATTCGAGCATGAAGCCGGACGAAGCCGCGAAGCTTCTCGAGGCCCTCGACGAGGAGCTCGCCATCAAGATTCTCGCCGGCATGCGCAGCAAGGCCGCGGGCAAAATCCTGAGCCGGCTCGATGTGAAGACGGCGAAGAACATCAGCGAGAAGATGGCCGGCCAGAAGAGGACCGCCCCG
>QJWD01000335.1 GCA_003235465.1 Nitrospirota bacterium
AAAAACCCGAAGGCTTGATCACAAGCTCGCGCTCTTTCTGCGTCAGCGAGTTTAGCTCGCGCCAGTCCCTCACGGGAACCCCGCCCGCTTCGAGCCCGGGGATGAGCCCATGGGGAGGCAGTTCGCGGTTGTCGAGAATCCAGGTCCTCGGAATTAGATGGTTCAAGACCTGAAAAGTTTCATCGCCGAGGCCATTTTCCCAGTGCTTGCGAAGCGCGGGATGGTGAAACAGCGCGAAAGCCAGCTTTTCCTCGAGCCACGGCTTGTAGGGCGGGGTGGTGGCCACCCGGCCCTTTTTATTGGCGTACATCAACAGTTCGGCCTTGGGGATGTTCCTCAGGTCGAACAGTTCGTAAAACCGGTAAACGGCATCGACGGCCACTTCCTCGCCGCCCTCGACGACGAACAGCCCCTCCTCGCGGAAGACGATTTCCTCCGGTCGGCGGACGTACACCGGCCTGCCGTCTTCCCTCAGTCGGCCGGCGAGAAATTTCATTTCACTTAAATAATCCGCCGCCTCGTCGGACACGATGATGACCACCCGCGCCCCGGAAACGCCCGCCGCCTGTTCCATCATCCGGTAAAACAGGCCGGCAATCCCCGCCTCTTCGACTGTGAGCCGCCGTCCCCTTTTGTGGTAAATATCCATCAGCCGGGCGGTCAGCCCGAAACCGCCGGGAACCGAATCCAGCTCCGTCACCTGAAACCCGCCTTCGGTGACGATGACATCGGGGCGGATGATGCCGGGAAGCTGGTTCTTGAACCGCTTCATGCGCGCGTAATCGAGGAGATCCCGGGGCTTGCCCTGGTCGAGGTATTCGGCGATCCAGGCCGGAAGGCGGCCGCGAACGCTTTCCTGATACAGCCGGTTGAGGGTGGAATAAAACTTTAGCAGGTGGCCGCCCAGGTCCGCGAGGAAGGCCGCATCGCGAGCGGACAGGGCGTAGGCGTCGGGGGATATGCGCCAGCGGTTGCCGCCGTTTTCCGCGAGCGGGTCGAACAGGCCCGCCTGCACCAGCGCATCGCGGATTTCGGTGTAATTTTCGGCGGGTGTGGTCGTCATGCTCATTGCAGACTAAGAAAAATGACTGAAATTGTCAATGCGGCGCGGGCCCCGGGCGGCACGCCAGCGGGCGCGGCGGAATAAATGTGCCCTGGCCAAACCCGATATGATGCTAAAATGACGCGGTGATCCTGTTATTAGATGCCGGGAGGCGGCCAAGGAATTCATGGAAAATGTTCCGCAGGATGATAACCCGGTTGCCCTGTTTCCCCTGCCTGCGACGGTTTTTTTTCCGGGAACCCGGCTGCCGCTGCACATTTTCGAGCCCCGCTACAGGGAGATGATGGCCGACGCCCTCGAAACCGACGGCCGCATCGGCATGGTGCTCCTCAAGCCGGGCTGGGAGGCGGATTATTACGGCCGCCCGGAGATCGCCCGCATCGGCTGCCTGGGGAAAATCCACAGCCACCAGCACCTGCCCGACGGCAAATACAACCTGGTTCTTCACGGCCTTTCGCGCTTTCGCGTTTTACGGGAAGTGGCGGGCAAAAACTACCGGCGTGCGGAAGTCGAACTCCTGGAAGATATCAACGACCGGCCGCTCTGCCGCGCGCCCGAGGAAACCCGGGACCGCCTGGTTCATGCCTACCGCCACTTCGCAAGCCTCCTGCCCGAGGACGAGAGGCCCAGCCTGGAGGCGAACTGGGCCGCCTTCACCTCCCTGTCCGCACTGGTGGATCACATGGCGCATCGCCTGCAACCGACGGTGGAGGAAAAGCAATCGCTCCTGGAAGAGCTGGATGTGCCGCGCCGTGCGGGGCGCGTTGCCGCTCTCATCGAAATGAAAACCCGCCTCGCGCAGATATCGATGAACCAGACCCACAGGGGCACCGACATCCGCCTGAACTGAAACCGCCTCAGGCCCGGCATCGGTTTAGAACCACCTTGAGCGCCTGCAGGAAGATCAGGTAGAGGTTGCCGGCCACGGCGACCAGCAGAAGGAACCCGGTCAGCTGATCAAACAGCGTGCAAACGACGAGAAGCATGTTGTTGGTGCACAGGCAAAGCGGGCTGATGAGCGAGAGGAACCATTTTTCCTCCAGCCAGCTTTTTGAATCCGCACCGGCCAGGCCTCGGCTCGCCCTGTCGAACGCCTGCATCGCGCGGTCCTGCCACCCGTACACCCAGCCGTAGAGGCGTTGCAGCGCCAATGAGCCCGGCTCGGGTTTTCCCCCTTCCCTGTCCGCCCTCTGGATGCGCTCGTCGACGCGGTTTTTCCGGTAGGCGCCCACGGTGGCGGCGTAGCTGACGAGGTAATACACGAAATAGGAACACTGCATGAGGCAGCTTAGCAGCGCGAACAGGCCGAGCCCGAGAATCCAGGGATCGTCCAGGTGCAGCCGCCAGGTGATGGCCAGATAAACCGCTACCGTGACCACGAAGTCGGTGAGGGAATCGAGAAACCGGCCGACGCGCGACACCTCGCCGCGCACCCGCGCCAGGTTGCCATCCACATTGTCGAGAAAGATCTTGCCGTAAAGAAACGCCGCCGCCAAGTACAACCCGGATTCGAACAGGTAACAGGCAGCAGACGCAAGGCCGAACACGAGGGAAAGGAGCGTCACCTGGTTAGCGGTGACGGGCTTGGCGTACAGGAAGCGGACAGCGCCGCGGTTGGCGAAATACCACAGGTCGTTGACGTCGAAAAACCGCGCCCCGGCGGGCAGCTTGTTCATTTTGTCGAGATCGGGCGGCATGGTTCCATCCTCCTCGCCGCCGACGCCGGCCCGGGGCGCTAGCACACCCCGCAGATCTTGCACGTCGACGTATCGCAGACGGGGGTGTGGAGCTCCGCCAGCCCCCGCTGATAATCCTTCCAGAGAAAATCGTTTCGGTATCCGTGGTCGATGATGTCCCACGGCAGGAAGTCGTCCCGGCCGTACTGCCGGTACACCACCTCTTCCGACGCGGGGCTCACCGCCTTGAGGGCCGCCTGCGCGTCCTCGCCGTTTTCGATGTAGCGCTCGAAGAAATCCACGAGGCGGCGGTCGCCACGCGACAGGTAGGTTTGCAGGAACGCCTCGCGCGGCGAACCCACGCTCAGCTTGAGGTGGCTCAAGCGGCCGAGCGCGCGGCGCACTTTCATGATCTTCTTCTTCAGCACCGCTACCGCCTCCATGGGATGGTACTGAAAGGGCGTGCCGGGCTTGGGGATCAGCGGCCCGAGGCTGATGATCACATGGCCGATGTTGCCGCGCTTGCGGCACGCCTCGACGTACACCCGCATCACGCCTTCGACCAGGGCGATGAATTCGTCGATGTCCTTCTCGGTTTCGCCGGGCAGGCCGATGATGGAATAGATCTTGAGATGCAAGATGCCCTTGGCGGCGAGGTAGCGGCACTTTTCGATGATCGCCTCGTCGGTCGCCGCCTTGTTGACCACGTCGCGCATGCGCTCGGAAGGGGCGTCGACAGCCACGGTGAGGGTCTTCTGCCCGCTCTCGATGATGAGGTCCACCAGCTCGTCGGTCAGGGTTTCCATGCGCAGGGATGAAAAGGAGAGCTTCTGCCCGCGGCCAACGATCTCCTTCGCCATCCGGATGAGGTCGGGATGGTCGGTCACCGACGGGCCGACCAGCCCCACGGTGGCGGGGCGCGGCCCGTCGCCCAGGGAGCGGTCGAGCGAGGCGAGGCTGGCCGCAAGGTCGGGCAGCCTGGGCGGCCTGTAAATGAACCCCGCGGTGCAGAAGCGGCAGGCCCAGATGCATCCCCGGGTCACTTCGAGGAGGGCCATGTCCTTGAACGTCGAGGCTTCACCGTGCAGGGTGGAATGGGTGACGAGTTCATCCGGCTGTTCGCTGTAGTGACGGATGACGCGCTCCGGAACGCCGTCGTCGGCCTGGTAGCCGACGAGCCGGCCCTGGCGGTAAACCGGCTGGTGAAACCCGGGCACGTAGACCCCCGGCACCCGCGCCGCGCGCCTGAGCGCGTCTTCCCGGCTTTCACCGCTGCCCTCGCGGTAGGCGGAGAAGAAACGTTCGGCGAGCCCCTCGCCCTCGCCGATGAAGAAAAGGTCCATGCAATCGGCCAGCGGTTCCGGGTTGATGAACACCGCCGAACCGCCCGCCACCACCAGCGGGTGGCTGGGGCCGCGGTCTTGCCTTCGAAGCGGCAGGCCGAAGTAGCCGAGCAGGGCGGCGGCGTTCAGGTAATCGGGCTCGAAGGAGATGGAAAAGGCGATGATGTCGAAATCCTCCGGCTGGCGGCCGCTCTCGTGCGAACGGATGTCCCGCCCGGCGAGGGGTTTCTGGCCGGGTCGCCAGTCATCGGGCAGGGCGTAACGGTCCGCCGTGACGCCGTCGATGCCGTTCAGCAACTGGTGTACGCGCTGGTAGCCGAGGTTGGCCGTCGCCACCTCGCGCGTGTTGGGGTACACGAGGAGGACGCTCAGGGCTTTCGGCCGAACGCCTGACGGAGTACAATTGGTATGGGTTTCAAGGTCCAGCATCGTCGGGAATCGCGCCTGGCCTTTCGGCCGCGCCAAGGTTTATACGCCGCCCCGGGCTCCGAGGGCGCTTTTAATTAATTACGGAGTTCCATCATAACCCATTCGCCCCAAGCGGGCCAACCTCTTATGACTGAAAATACCCCGGCGGCGGAGCGGATGAAGGGCTACCTGGAAAGAATCGCGAGCGGCCCGCGCATGAGCAAGGACCTTTCCGCCCCGGAAGCCGAGGATGCGCTCCGCATCATTCTGAATGACGAGGTTTCCCCCGCCCGCGCCAGCGCGTTTCTCGTCGCCTCGCGCATGAAGCTCGAAACCGTGGAAGAGAACCTGGGCTTCTTTCGCGCCCTCGACGCCGGGACGCTGCGTGAGGAGGTGCCCTTCGACCGCCTGCTCGCCCTCGCCGACCCGTTCGACGGCATAAACCGGGTGCCCTATTTCGGCTTCTACGTGGTGCCGGTGCTCGCCGCCATGGGCCTGCCTGCCTACGGCCATTCATCGAGGGCGCTGCCGCCGAAATTCGGCATCACCTTCGAGGAGATGCTGGCCGGCCCGTACGCCGGCACGCAGGGCGCAAGCGGCGCCCGCCGCGTGGCCTGCCTTAGGCAACACGGCTTCGGTTATTTAAGCACCGCCCACACGCACCCTAAGCTGGAGCGCTTGCGCGGCCTGCGCGAGGCCATCGTCAAGCGGCCGATGCTGGCGGCGGTGGAGAAGATGCTGATGCCCGTAAGCGCCAGGCCGGGCGGCAACTTTCTCGCCACCGGCTATTTTCACAAAGGGTACGAGACCCCGATGCTCGCCATCGCCAGGGAAAGCCAGTTCGACCGCGTCTCTCTGGGTAACGGCCAGGAGGGGACGACGCTTTACGGCGTACACAAAACCGCCAGGGTTTTTCTGTACCGCCGGGGCGAAGCCGAGCGCGATGTCCGTCTGGATAAAGAAACCATGCTGGACGGTGAAACGGCCGAGCGGGTGGCCGCCGCCTACGAGGAACTCAAGAACACCGGGGCGAGCCCCGCCGCCCTCGCTTTCCTCGGTGAAGCGGCGCTCAAGGGCACACCGGGGCCGGCGGCCTGGCTCATCGCCTGCCAGGCGGGAACGCTGCTATCGCTGTTCGGGTTGGTCGGCGACCCGCAGGCGGGGTTCGACCGCGCCACGGAGGTGTTGTCCCGCGGCGGTTGTTACGACGCCCTGATGCGCTACCTCGAGGGGCTCGGCTGAGCGCCGGGGTT
>QJWD01000079.1 GCA_003235465.1 Nitrospirota bacterium
ATCTTGACCGGCCTGATGGTGGCCGCGGTGGCTGCGGGTGGGTTGCTAGCCCTGTTCTGGCGCTGGTTCGCTGGCTTCCTCGCCCCGGTCCTTAGCTTCCCTGGCGTCGCATCCGGCGAAACCGCCGCCCTGCCTGGCTTTCCGCACTGGCTTGCGATTGCGCTAGCCGTGGCGGGGGCGGGGTGGGCCAGGGCCTGGGCAAAACAAAGCCGGGCTCAACACCGGGCCGCCCCGGCAAGCGCTAGAAGCAGCCGGTGGTATGTGCTGTTTTGGAATAAGGGGTATTTCGATGAATTTTACGACGCCTACCTGATAAACCCGACCCTTCGTTTCGCGCGCTGGTTGTGGCGAATGATCGATGTCAGAGTTATAGATCGTTTCATTCAATCCATCGCGGCTTATACTGTGGGCGCTGCCGGGTGGCTGTGGCGAATAATTGATGTGAGGGTTATAGATCGTTTCATCCATCTGATCGCGGCTTATACCGTGGGTGTTGCCGGATGGTTGTGGCGGATATTTGACTTGAGGACGATTGATCGCTTCGTCCATTTTTTCGCGTCTTCCTCCGTGTTCTTTTCCAGGCGTTTGTGGCGGGTTGTCGATATTCGTTTTTTGGAACAGAAAATGGGGCTGATGGCAAGACGGGCCAATACCGCCGGGCAATTGCTGCAGGAGGTGGAATCCCATACCATCCAGCACCAAATACTGGTAATGATATTCTGGCTGGTGGCGATGACGGGCCTGTTGTATTTTCTGGTGCAATGAGTTCCCGGTGCGAGCCCCTGTTCGGCAGGAGGGACCGGGTTGATCATGGCCGCGGGTGAAATTTCTTGAGCTAACTTGAAAAGCGAGGGTTTTGCTTCTTTCTTAAGGAAGGGGATTTCATTGATGACGACATTGATGGATCATCTTATCAGCTTGATGATCGCCGTACCTTTTTTAGGAATTGCCGGCCTGGCGTTTGTGCGCGATGAAGAGTGGATTCGGCGCATTGCCCTTGGCATCAGCCTGGCGGTGTTTTTCCTTTCGCTGGTGCTCTGGAAGAATTTCGATGTCACCAAGCAAGGCATGCAGTTCGTTGAACGCGTGGAGTGGATGCCCACGTTTAACATCCAGTACGCGGTGGGGGTCGATGGCGTCAGCATTCTGATGGTGCTGCTCACGGCTTTTCTCTGCCCGCTCTGCGTCCTTTGTTCGTGGACGGGCATCACCACCCGCGTGCGGGCCTTTCTCTCGCTAATCCTGTTGGTGGAAGGCGCCATGATCGTGGTCTTCACCGCGCTGGATCTTTTCCTGTT
Organism: Nitrospirota bacterium; assembly: GCA_003235465.1. The sequence goes on from QJWD01000079.1 coordinate 1,299, forward strand.
TTTCATGCTGTGGGAACTGACCATGATTCCCATGTACTTCATGATCATCCTCTGGGGAGGGCCGAACCGTATCGCCGCCGGGCTTAAATTCGTTCTGTACAGCCTGGCGGGGAGCCTGCTCTTGCTGGTGGGAATCCTGGGCACCTATTTGAGCGGCGGGCATACCTACGACCTCCTGGTGTTGACGGAACAAACCTATTCATCCAACGCGCAGTTCTGGTTGTTCCTGGCGTTCTTCCTGGCGTTCGCCATAAAAATGCCGATGGTGCCGTTTCATACCTGGCTGCCCGACGCGCACTCCGAGGCCCCCACCGCGGGAAGCGTGATTCTGGCCGGGGTGCTGCTGAAAATGGGCGGATACGGGTTTCTGCGCTTTTGCCTGCCGATGTTTCCGGAGGCGTCGGCGAATTTCGCCCCGTACATCCTGTGGCTGTCCGTCCTTGCGATTATCTATGGCGGCTATCTGGCGCTGGCGCAATCGGACCTTAAAAAGCTCGTGGCCTATTCATCCGTATCCCACATGGGTTTTGTCACCCTGGGGATTTTTGTTTTCAATGCGCAGGGAATCCAGGGGGCCGTCCTGCAGATGTTCAATCACGGCATCACCACGGCGGCCCTGTTCATAGCCGTGGGGCAATTGTACGACCGCACCCACAGCCGCGCGATCACCGACTACGGCGGCCTGCATAAAACCATGCCAAGGTTTGTCGCCTTTTTCTTTTTGTTCTCGGTCGCCGCTTTCGGGCTGCCGGGCACCTGCAATTTCATCGGCGAGTTCCTGGTGCTGGTGGGCGCGTCCTACGTCAGCCTGGCGATGGTGCTGGTGTCCATGGGCGGCATCCTTTTGGCCGGCGCATACATGCTGTGGATGCTGCAACGGGTGGTGTTGGGCAGCCCAAAGACGGAAGCCGCCAGGCGGATTGTGGATATATCAAACCGGGAACTCGCCACGCTGATCCCCCTGGCTATTCTCGTGTTGTGTATCGGATTGTACCCCGGCCCCTTGATGGAAATGATGGACGCGAGCGTGCTCAACCTCATCGAACAAGCCACCGGGCTTGCAGGCGCTGAAACATCCGGGATTCCGCTCGCGCCCTGAATTAGCCCGGCGGTTCTATTGGGTCGGGTGGGCCATTCACTGGGCCCGCGCGAGAGCGCGGCGGTTTTTTTAAAGGGTTCGAGGCCAAATGCCTCGGGCCTTTTTTATTTTGCGGCAGGGCCTCGTTCCGTATAAATAATGATAACTTTCCGTAATGACAATCAGGCCCATTTATCGGGTGGGGTGAATAAAGCGCCGCCCGAATTGATCTTTTACATACGCGCAGCCGAAGGCGGGGGTCGCAGGTCTTGATGTTCTGGATTCACGCCGCTTGGGAAACGGGTATGGCCGTCGCCCAGGCTTCATGCCACGGCGCGAGGCCAGGGGGGCCTGGTGCTTTTTGCCCGGCGCTCTTAGTTAATGGAGAGAACTGAAACCATGGCCAGAGCGGAAAACGCAACCACCCCGTGGCACGCCCAGGCCGTTCCGGCGGTTCTTTCGGAGCTTGGCGCCACGGATCAGGGCCTTTCCCGGAGCGAGGCGGACCGCCGGCTCCAAACCCACGGGCCCAACACGCTTCCCCGCAAGCCGCCGCCAACCTGGTGGCAGATACTGGCCAGGCAGTTCAAAAGCGCTCTCATTTACATTCTGGCCCTCGCCGCGCTGGTGTCGTTTCTGATTGGCGATTTTACCGACGCGGCCTTCATCGGCGCGGTGCTCGCCATCAACGCGCTGGTTGGTGGAATCCAGGAGTGGCGGGCCGAACAGAGCGCGCAAGCCCTGCAAAAGCTTTTGCAGATCCATGCGCGTGTTGAGCGCGATGGGGAAATTCAGGACATCGACGCCGAGAACGTCGTCCCTGGCGACGTGGTTTGGCTGGAGTCGGGGAATCGCGTTCCCGCCGACGTTCGCCTGCTTGCCGCCCACGGGCTGGAGGTCGACGAATCGTTGTTGACGGGCGAATCCTTCGGCGTGTTCAAGGACCCCTTGTGGCTGGGGAAGGCGGATACACCAATGGCGGACCGCCAGAATACCGTCCACGCGGGCTCGACCATCATTCGCGGGCGCGGCAAGGGCGTGATGGTTGCAACGGGAATGAAAACCGCCATCGGCTAACTCGCCCGGGACGTGATGTCCGCCACCGGCGGCAAGCCTCCCCTGCTGCTCCGGATGGAGCAGTTCAGCCATATGGTGGCGATCCTGGTTCTGGCGGCGGCGACGCTTCTCGCGCTCATCGGCATTTTCGGCCATGGCCATGGGGTGAAGGACATGTTCATGTTCGGCGTGGCGCTCGCTGTTTCGGCCATCCCCGAGGGGTTGCCCGTGGCGATGACCGTGGCGCTGGCCGTCGGCTCCTCGCGCATGGCGGCGAGGGGCGTGATCATTCGCCAGCTTGCGGCGGTGGAGGGCCTGGGAAGCTGCACCCTCATCGCCAGCGACAAAACCGGAACGCTGACCTGCAACGAGCTCACCGTTCGGGAAATCCGCCTGGCCGGGGGAGAAATCTATGAGATGACAGGGCAGGGGTTCGCCCCCGAAGGGGAGATTCTTTTCGAGGGCCTTCCCGTGAACCGGGAGCGGCACCCCGCCCTCGACGGCCTGGTTCTGGCGGCGGTGCTTTGCAACGAAGCCGACCTCCACCCGCGCGGGCAAGCCTGGATTTGGCGGGGCGACCCGACAGACATCGCGCTGTTGTCGATGGGATGCAAGCTCGATGTCAGGCGGCACAGCGCCCTGGAGCAGTACCCGGAGGTCAACCAGATTCCGTTTGAGCCGGAGTACCAGTTCTCCGCCTCCTACCACAAGGCCGACGGGGTAACGCGGGTGTTCGTCAAGGGTGCGCCGGAGCGCGTCCTCGCCATGTGCAGGCTGCCGGAAAACGGGGATCAGGTGAAGCGCCTTCATGAAGCCGCCGGGGAGATGGCCGAGCGGGGGTACAGGGTGCTGGCGTTTGCCGAAAAGATCATGACCGAGGAAGTCCACCCCTCGCAGGTGCCGGCAGAGCCCGCCGGGCTCAAGTTTCTCGGCTTCGCGGGCATGATAGACCCGCTTCGGCCGGGGGTGCGGGAAGCCGTGGCCGCCTGCCGCGCTTCCGGCATCGAAGTGTCGATGGTCACCGGCGATCATCCGAAAACCGCCCTGGCCATCGCCCGCGGGCTGGGCCTGGCCGGCGGCCCGGAGCACGTGGTGACCGGCAGCGAGCTTGCGGGAAAAACCGACGCCGACTTGCGGAGCATCGTCGAGAAGGCCCGCGTGTTCGCGCGCGTCGCGCCGCATCAGAAATTGAGCCTGGTCAACGCCTTGAGAAGCGTCGGCCATTTCATCGCCGTCACCGGAGACGGCATCAACGATGCCCCCGCGCTGCGCGCCGCGAACATCGGCGTCGCCATGGGGAAAAGCGGCGCCGACGTCGCCCGCGAGGCGGCGGAACTGGTGATCAGCGACGACAACTTCGCCACCATCGTCAACGGCATCGAGGAGGGGCGCATCACCTACGACAATATCCGCAAGGTGATCTACCTGCTGATATCCACCGGCGCCGCCGAGATCGTGATGATCACCCTCGCGGTGGTGTGGGGCATGCCCCTTCCCCTCTTGCCCGTGCAGTTGTTGTGGCTGAACCTGATCACCAACGGCATTCAGGACGTGGCGCTGGCGTTCGAGCCGGGGGAGGGCGACGTGTTGACCCGCCCGCCGCGCGAACCTATCTTCAACCGGCTGATGATCGAGCGGACCGTCCTCGCCGCGCTGGTGATGGGCCTGGTGGGGTTTTTCCTGTTCAACCGCCTGCTGCAATCAGGCTTAAGCGAGGCCTCGGCGCGAAACGCCCTGCTTCTCCTCATGGTGCTGTTTGAAAACGTCCACATCGCCAATTGCAGGTCGGAAACCAAATCCGCGTTTTCGATTTCCGGATTCCGCAGTCCGGTATTGCTCTACGGCGTCGTCGCGGCGTTTACCATTCACGTGCTGTCCATGTACCTGCCGCTCGGGCAGAGTGTGCTTCGCACCGAACCGGTTGACTTCTCCACCTGGTTGATGCTTTTGGGATTTTCTCTTTCGATCCTCGCGGCCATGGAAGTCCATAAATGGCTTTGGAACCGCCGCCATCCGCAAAAAAACAGCGCCGCCCCGGCCGGGAAATAGCGGGCGGGCAGATCGTTGCATTTCCTTCCAGGCGCTCACGACGCCGGCGGTGCCTGTCCCCGGGGAGGATTCGCGTTGTCCCCTCAAGAGGGATCGATTACCCTAATTAATATGGAACCGATAACAGATGAAAATGTTTTGACGAAGCTCGTTCGAAGAGGGGGCGAAGGGCAGGGCGAGGCGGTTCTTTATGGCTTAGCGGTTTGGGGGCCGGGTTTTTGTTTTTCCTCGATAGCATTCTATTCGTGCCGGGGATTGG
>QJWD01000232.1 GCA_003235465.1 Nitrospirota bacterium
TGTCCAATACCGCATGCTAAATACTCCTCGAAAATATCACTTAGCGGAACTTTTCCGCCTTTTTGGCGAAGAAGGATATTAGCACAAATCGATTGATTTTTTACCCCTTAATTGAATTGTGTTCGGTTTTTTTTATGCTATAATCCCCTTCATCCAGCACCCAAACAACAACCGTTGGTCACAAGCAAAGAGGTATCTCTTATGATGGGGATCGGTTTTCCAGAACTCATGATCATCCTGGTGATCATCATGATCATCTTTGGCGCCGGCAAGCTGCCCGAAATCGGCAGCGCGTTCGGTAACAGCATCCGCAATTTCAAGAAATCCATGAAGGAAGCGGAGGAGATCACCGAAGAAGCGTCTGTCACTCCCGAGCTCGAGGGAGGCGAGGCCGGGCAAGCGGAAGAGAAAGACGCCGAGACCCCCGTCACCTCCGAAACCGAGAACAAGAGCTGACCGGTTCGTTTCCGCCTTTCCCCGATGGCCGATCGGCCCGTTTGCGCCTTAAGGAATTTTGCGCTTTTTGGGCCCCGTGCCCGTGTTTTAAGTGAATCCGCCCTCATGAAACCCGCATCTAATACAGCTGAATACGGTTTTTTCCAGCGACCCTCGACCAGGGAGGTTAACCCGAGCCCCTCTCGTATGACCGGGCCCCACAGGGGATAAACCATCATGGCGTTCACCCAGGACAAGGAAGAACGGGAAGAGGATGAGCTTCTTGTCAGGGAATTCCAGGGCGGGAGCCGGACGGCTTACGAAAAAATCGTCGAGCGCTACCAGAAGAAAATTTACGCTCTCAGTTTCAACCTGTGCCGCAACCAGATGGACGCCCAGGACGTCACGCAGGAGGTGCTCCTGACGCTGTTCAGGAAGATCGACTCGTTCCAGGGCAAATCCGCATTTTCGAGCTGGGTTTACCGCATCACCCTGAACGCCACCTACATGAAGCTGCGGAGCAAGAAAAAGGAACCGAACGTCTCCATCGACGACCTGATGCCCTCGCTCAACGGCGCCGGGTACCAGCAGGAGAAATTGCAGGACTGGTCGGAAGACACCGAATCCCTGTTGTTCACCAACGAGACACGGGAGGTCATCCAGAAGGCGGTGGACCTGTTGCCGGAAAAAGAAAAGGTTGTTTTCCTCCTTCGCGACGTGGAAGCGCTGTCCACCGAAAAGGTCAGCGAAATCCTGGACCTCACCGTACCGGCAGTGAAATCGCGCCTGCATCGCGCGCGTTTGTTTTTGCGGAAAAAACTTTCCACTTACTTTGATGAGTTCAACTCCCGGAGAAACAACAAATGATCTGCTGTAAAGAATGCCTCGACCTTCTGGCCGATTATCTCGACGGTGAACTGGACGAAAAAACCACCACGTCCCTGGAAGAGCATTTCAAGGACTGCCCGCCCTGCATTTCGTTTTTCAACACCTACAAGTCGAGCGCCCGGGTGTGCCGCGAGGCCCTTAAGGAAACCGAGATTCCCGATATTGTCCGCATCAAGCTTAAGGAGTTCCTTAAGGAAAACACGCAAAAGAAAAATTGACCATTCGGCTCCCTGAAACTTCGGTTGAGCGTAAACTGGCATCAGGATGCCGGCATTGACAAATCCCCCACGTTTAATTATATTTGAGCCACATCAACACCTTCGATCGGGCTTGTTGCAAGGCTTCAACGAGGTCTCACCCCTTCAACCCAACTCCGGAGTGCTAAGCCCGGATTTTTTAATTAAGAGGAACACAACGTCATGGTTGAGATGAAGGTCGAGGGCCTCACGCTGGACCCCCTCACGAACATGCCTATCATCATCCTGAAAGATTCTTCTGGAGCGAAGGCTCTGCCCATCTGGGTGGGCTATTTCGAGGCCAACGCCATCGCCCTCGAAATAGAGAAGATCACCACCCCGCGCCCGATGACGCACGACCTGATCCGCAACCTCATTCAAACCATGAAGGCCGAGGTCAACCACATTCTCGTCAACGAACTGAAGGACAACACCTTTTACGCGGTGATCTCCCTGGTGTGCGGCGGCAACACGCTGATGATCGATTCCCGGCCGAGCGACGCCATCGCCCTCGCGCTCAGAACCAAATCGCCCATCTATGTCGAGGAGAACGTCATCGAAGCGGCAAAGAACCTCGAGATCCCGGAATCCGACAAGAGCAAAAAAGACGAGAAACAGCAATGGAAGGATTGGCTGGAAAACATCAAGCCGGATGACTTCGGCAAAATCTGATCCTTCCCGTTCCCCCCTGATAAAATCCCCTCGCGGAGGCAGGGACCCTCGCAGGCGGTTTCCCGATGAGTGCAACCCGGCCCGGCGGCCCCAGGGCCCATCGTTCACGGCAATTCAACCTGCCGCATCCGGTCGATTAAAGGTGAGCGTGTGAAAAACATAGCCATCTTCTGCAAGCAGAAGCCTTCGGTGGACCGGGAGGTCCTGTCCCAGCTGACACGCTGGCTGCGCGAGCGGGGCATCAACGTGCTGATGGACGGCGACACCGCCGGGCTCATCGACGAAACCTCACCCTTAAGCCGCGCCGAGCTGCCGCGCAAGGTGGAGCTCATCATCGTCCTGGGCGGCGACGGCACGCTGCTGAGCGTCGCCCGCATCGCCCACGAAGCCGATGTGCCCATCCTCGGCGTCAACCTGGGCAGCCTGGGCTTCCTGACGGAGATCACCCTCGACGAGCTCTACGACACCCTGAGGAGCGTGCTCGACAACAAGTACGATTTCGAGCAACGCATGCTGCTCTCGGCCAACCTGATGCGAAACGGCGAATGCATCGAGGATCATCAGGTGTTGAACGATGTGGTCATCAACAAGGGCGCGCTCGCCCGCATCGTGAACCTCAAGGTGCGCGTGGACGGGCAGTACATGACCTCGTACCGGGCCGATGGCCTCATCATCGCCACGCCCACCGGCTCCACCGCCTACTCCCTCTCCGCCGGCGGGCCCATCATCCACCCGAGCATGCACGCGCTGGTGCTATGCCCGATATGCCCGTTCGATCTCGCCAACCGGCCCATCGTGGTGCCGGACCAATCCGTCCTTGAGGTGGAGATCACCACGCCCAACGAAGATGTGCGCGTCACCCTCGACGGCCAGGAGGGCTACGAATTTTCCGCCGGCGACGTGCTGAGGGTGAAAAAGGCCGACAACTCCGTCAAGCTGGTGCAGGCCAAAGGCAAAAATTACTACCAGCTGCTGAGGAAAAAACTGCACTGGGGCGGCAGCGAAAACCCGGGCGGCGACGTTCCCGCCTGAACGCCGCGCTGTTCGGCAAGCCGCTTTGCCCGCCTAGACCCCCATCGCCATGAACAAGCAAATCGTCGCCTGTGGAAAAACAATTGATATCGGAAAACGGGTGATCCTGTGGGACGAGCCCGCGGGCTACGCCTGCCCCAACCCGCGCGGCCGCCTGGCTCTTGGCCAGCACGACCCGGGCCTGAACGACCGGCCCACCCGGCCTTTCGCGGATTACCGCATCCACGACCCCGGGCAGGCGTACTCGGAACTCACCCAGGCGGTTTATCAACTGGTGCTGCATTACGACGCCTGCTACACCTCCAGCCACTGCCACCAAGTGATGACGGAAAGCGATTTCAAGGGCAGCCATTTTTACCTCGATCTAGACGGAACCCTGTACCAGACCCTCGACCTGTACTGGAAAACCAACACCGCCGCCGGGGATGACGGCCAGGCCAACGAACGCACGGTGCACGTGGAGATGGCCAACCTGAGCTGGGAGGCGCTGGCGGATGAATCGACGCTGTACCCCATAAGCGAAGACCAGTACCACCTGGCCCACGGCCGCTGGGTGCTCAAGCTGCCCGGGAAGTACCGGCTCCATAGGCCGGACTTCGTCGCCTCGCCCGCCCGCGCCCATAAACAGCGCGGCTACTTAAGCCGCCGGGTCAACGGCCGGGTCGTCCGCATGTGGGATTTCACCGAAGAGCAGTACCAAACCCTGTTCGCTCTCGCGCGCGGCCTAACAGAACTTCTTCCCGGCATCCTGCCCAAGGTCCCGAGGGACCCCCAAACCGGACGCACGCCGCTTGACCGCATCGACGATTACGCGACCTTTCGCGGCGTTCTCGGCCACGCCCATATTCAACGGGGCGTGCCGGGCAAGTCGGAGGCCAAATACGACCCGGGCTCGGCGTTCAACTGGGCACGCCTTGGAAAAGCGCTTGCTAAGGGACGGTGACCGGCGGACGGAACAAACCCCTCGCGCGCTGGCCGAGGCCGCCTTTGGCCGGGGAAAAATTTGTTGACCTTTCAGCCTGTTTGCGGGAAGCTCTTAGCATAACCTGATCGATCAACCCTCCATTGCCCATGGCCATGAAACGGCAACTCTCATTCCTCGCGTTTTTCACCCTGGCAATAACGGTCTTTGCGCAAATCGCCGGCGCGGAAACGCTTTACGTGAAAAAATCCGGCACCAAACTGCAGGCGGAAGAAGCCGCCTCCTCCAAGGTGCTGGCGACCCTCAATCAGGGCGTTGCCGTCAGCGTGGTGAAGAAATCGGACAAGTTCTACCAGGTCACCGCGCCGGGCGGGCAGAAGGGCTGGATCTTCAAGTTCAAGCTCACCGCCAAGGCCCCGACGAGCAGCGGCGGCGGCGTGCTGGATGCCCTGGGCGGCCAGCAGATGGCGGCCAGGGAATCCGCATCCGGCTCCAGCATCCGTGGCCTGAGCCCCATCTCCGAGCAGCACGCGAAAAGCAAGGGCATCTCCGAGGAGAGCATCAACGCGGTGAAGGCCATGGAAGACTTCAAGGTGAGCGCAAGCGACCTCGATGCCTTTGTGAAAACCGGTAAACTCGGAGAATACGCCCAGTGACCCCCAAGGACCCGCGGCAAAAATCCGCTCGACCGATGAAACGCCTGCGCCCTAAACAATGGGTCTTGATGGCCCTCACCCTGATCGCCCTGGTTTTTTGCGGCTCCCGCATTTCCCAGGCGTTCGATTTCGGCGGCCTGCTGGACGATTTGAGCAAGCCCAAGACCGCACCGAAAAGCGAACCCAAGAAAGAAGAAACACCGCCACCCGCGGAAAACAAGGCTAAGGACGGCAGCCTCATCGGCCTCGGCGAATCGCTGGGGATCATCGATAAAAAAAGCGGCGATATCCTGAAGGGCAGCGTGCAGACGCTGAAGGCGTTTCAGCCCATCGGCTACGAGGAGGAAAGGACCATTGGCGGTTCGCTCGCGGTGCAGGTGTTTGACCGCTTTGGCGGCCCCTACAAGAACGACGCGCTCACGCGCTACGTCAACCTGGTGGGGAGAGCGGTGGCCGACGTTTCCGACCGGCCTGATGTCGAGTATCATTTCGCCATCCTGAACACCGAACACCCGAACGCCTTCGCCACCCCCGGCGGCTACGTGTTCGTCAGCACCGGCCTGCTCAAGCTGCTCAAGAATGAAGCGGAACTGGCGGGAGTGCTGGGCCACGAAATCGCCCACATCACGCTCAAGCACGCCCTGCAAACCATCCAGCGCGGCCAGGCCCTGAAAGGCCTCACCTCGCTCACGCTCACCGCCATGAACAAGGACATGGGCCTGTTCGACAAGGTGATCGATGAAGTCTCCGGCATCCTTTTCACCCACGGCCTGGACAAGAACCTGGAGTACGAGGCCGACAAGGTCGGCACCGAGTACGCGTTTCGCATGGGCTACAACGCCGAAGGGCTGAGGAATTTCATCGCCGTGCTCGGCGAG
>QJWD01000017.1 GCA_003235465.1 Nitrospirota bacterium
GTGCGCTTCATCGAAGAAAAAAACCAGCTTGGGCTTGTCGCCGTCGCCCACTTCGGGAAGAGCTTCGAACAGTTCGGCGAGCAGCCACAAAAGAAACGTGGCGTAAAGCCTGGGGCTTTGCATCAGGCGGTCCGCGGCGAGCACTTTGATGTAACCGCGCCCCTCCCTGTCGGTTTCGAGGAAGCTGTCGAGATCGAAAGCCGGCTCGCCGAAGAAATACTCGCCGCCTTCGTTCTCCAGGGTCAAAAGCCGGCGCTGAATGGCGCCGACCGACGCCTTGCTAACATTGCCGTGCCGGGTGGTCAATTGGGCGGCGTTCTGACCGGCGAAGTGCAGCAGGGAGCGCAGGTCCTTGAGGTCGAGCAAGAGGAGCCCCTCTTCGTCGGCGATTTCGAACATCACATTAAGAACGCCTTCCTGGGTTTCGTTCAGGCCAAGCAGCCTGGAAAGAAGCAGCGGGCCCATTTCAGAAATGGTCGTCCTTATCGGGTGGCCCTTTTCGCCGTAGAGATCCCAGAACACCGTGGGCGAGGAATGCAGTATGTAGTCGGCAAGGCCGATGGCCCGGGCGCGTTCGTCGAGCTTGGGGTTTGGCGTGCCGCACTGGCTGACGCCGGACAGGTCGTCCTTCACATCGGCGAGAAACACGGGAACCCCGCGCGCCGAAAACGCTTCGGCCAGAACCTGCAACGAGACCGTCTTGCCCGCACCGGTGGCGCCGGCGATGAGGCCATGCCGGTTGGCGTAACTCAGGATCAGGTTGGCGGGCCGTTTTCCCGAACCCACAAACAGCGAATCGGGGGCCGTGCTGGAGGGGGCCATGAAATCCTCGGTCGATAAAAGTTGAGTGAGGCCGGGGTTCGCCGGCACCGTTATCCCGGACTTGGCCGGACGGAAGCCGAAGGTGATTTTACCACTAAATCTCTTCCCCGGTTGCCATGAATTTTTTGTCGGCCGGGCAAAGGAGATCAACATCGTGGATCACTCGCAAACCCTTGAATATCCGCCCGTGAGCTGTCGGGTGGAAGTTATCAAGAGCCAAAAGTGGCGCGAGCGGGTAAATTGACAGGCGATTTTGCCGGCAATATCGGTTATCCTGAAGCCAGACGCCCTTCAAGCCGTGGATCAACGTGGAGTTCTATCATGGGTTTATGGAAGAGCCTGTTCAGCCGAAAATCCGCCGAGAAGAAACAGGATGGGAAGCCCGCTACGCCCATCGACGGCCTGCCATTTTCACTTGAGCTGGTCTCGGGGGAGGAGGCGGTCCATCGCTGGAATGCCTTGCAGACGGAAGGCCGGGAACAGGGGTTTGCACCTGTCATTTTAGGCGATGTGGAGGATGTGCGGGTTCTTTGGGAGAACGGCGACGCCGCGGCGGAATCGCCCAAGCGGGTGATCGAAAAGGCAAAAGCGGTCGACATCCCGCGCTGGCTTGCCGAGCGCGAGGCCGAGGAGCCGGAGGTCTACCAATATGATGAAGGCGATTGGCCCAGGGAAACGGAGGAGCGCACCGGCCTGTCGGTGATCACCGGTTCCGATGGCGAAATAAAACCCTGGGTCTGCATCGCGAAAATCCCCGCCGAACAGCCCTGGCAGATCCCCGCCTACCTGCGCATCGGCAACTGGAACGAATGCCCGGCCCCGGAATACCACGTGGCGATAGCCCGGCACTGGCAGGAGAAGTACGGCGCCGTTCTCATCTCCGCCAACTACGATGAACTGGAATTTCTCGTGGCCCGGCCGCCGGAGGAGAGGAAGGCAGCGAAAATGCTGGCGCGCGAGCAGTTTATCTATTGCACGGACATCGTCCACCAAGGCGCGGAAACCATGAACAACCTTGCCGCCACCTTGCTGAAGGGCAAACTGTGGTACTTCTGGTGGGATTGAAGCGGAGCTCTGAGAGTGGTTCGGAGCGATGCAGGAGCAAATAACCTGATCACCGGGCCGCAAGCGAAGAGGCCATGGGCAAGCGGTTATATCCATCCAGCCATATTCCCGTGGCCGCTTTCCAGGCAGGCATGATAGTATTTAGAGGATAGAAGGCCCGCGTTTCGCTGAAACCTGTGATCTTCTCCCCTCTGAAATCGCGTGGCCTCAGGTTTGGGGCCCCTCCGTTCCCCGGGTTTTGCGGAATGCCAACCCACATCCATCGCTCTCTCATTTGAATTCATGAGCAATCCACTCGAGACCCGCCACCGGTATTTTATTCTCGCGGCGATCCTGGTCAGCGCTCTCCTTCATTTCAGGATTTACAACAACCCCTATCCGGAATGGGATGAGGCGGTATACCTTCACCTCAGCCAGGAGATGGGTTGGGACCTGAGCGGCTACAGCACCCGCGGCAGTTTCATCGACGACCAATTGCCCGGCGCGGTGTACAGCGCGGAAATTTTTCATCACCCGCCGCTGATACCTTACGCAATTAAAACTTTTTCGGTTTTCATGCCGCCGTTTGCCGCAGGAAGGACGATGAGCCTGGCGCTGGTTGTGGTTTCCGTCTATATCGTGTTTCGCCTGGCCCTCAGTCTGTCTGGGTTCAAGGCGGCGATGCTGGCCACGGCCTTTTGGGTGTTGTGTCCGATCTTCAATCTGGAGAGCAACCTGGTGCACCTGGATTTTCCGGCGACCCTGCTCATATTGGCCGGCGCCTGGTATTTCTGGAGATACATGGAACAGGGAGGCAAGCGTCCGCTTTTTATCTCTGGCGCGCTATTTGCCCTGGCGATGTTGACAAAATTCACCGCACCGGTTTATGTCCTGCTGCCGCTGCTCCTTGCGTTGTCCCGAAAGGAATTTTATTCGGACAGGAAACTTGCCCTTGGCTATTTCGGCCTTGTCGGACTCGGCTTTTTATGGTGGGGAGCGGTTTTCGCGCACTATGGCACGCTATTGCCCGTGGACTTCGTCGGCGATGGGACGGAAGCCGTGCACCAATCCACCTATATGGATAGCATGCGGGCAAGAAGCTGGTACCACATCTGGATGTATTTCGCCGCTTTTTTCCCCCCCGTCTTTTTTTATGCGATCCACTTAGGGGGGGATTTGCTTCGAGTATCCACCCGCCGTGAAGAGATTTATACGTTCGCGGATAGAGACCGGTTCCTCCTGCTGTTGAATATCGCCTCATTGCTGGCGGTGATCGGTTTCAGCGTTGCAAACGCCCTATCCAACAAGGCGTGGGCGTTTCGTCACATCATGCCCGTCTTCCCGGTCATCTACATCACCACCGCGCATGTCTTATCCCGTTGTCTCGAAGGGAGGGGTGCGGCGGTAAAGCGGGCCACCGTTACATTGTCTGGGGCGACGTTGATCCTCATGGCGGCCTCGACCTGGAGCACCATACGGAATCCACTTAATCTCAAGGTCATTCCCGTTATTTTTTATTGGTTCCCCGCCCTCAAGCCGTTTTTTGTATGAGCTTGTCCCGGGCGGTCAGCTGCTTAAATCATAGCCCTTGATCGGGTTTAACCGCTTAAATGAAAGAGATCGTCATGAACGATATGCAGGACGCGAATGCCCGCGCCTATTGGCAGGAAAATATCCGCACGCTGCTTTCCCTCCTTGCGATCTGGTTTGTGGTGTCGTATGGCATGGGAATTCTGCTCGCCGATGCGCTGGACGGCATCCGCTTTTTCGGCTTCAAGCTCGGCTTCTGGATGGCGCAGCAGGGTTCCCTGTTAACCTTCGTCATCCTCATCTTTATTTATGTTCGCAGGATGAACAGGCTCGATCACAAGTACGAGGTGGATGAAGATAAGGACGATTACGTTCCGGATGAGCCGATGCCAGGGGACGACAACCCGGCCACGGGCACCGGTCTGGGGAGGGGCTGAATGGACACTCAAACCCTGACCTTTCTGTTCGTCGGCACGACGTTCGCGGTGTACATCGGCATCGCCATCTGGTCGCGGGCGGGCTCCACCGACGATTTTTATGTCGCCGGCGGCGGCGTGTCGCCGCTTGCCAACGGCATGGCCACCGCGGCGGACTGGATGTCGGCGGCGTCCTTCATCTCCATGGCGGGCATCATCTCGTTCGTCGGCCGGGACGGGTCGGTCTACCTCATGGGATGGACGGGCGGCTACGTTCTTCTCGCCCTCCTGCTCGCGCCCTACCTGCGCAAGTTCGGCAAATACACCGTGCCCGATTTCATCGGCGACAGATATTACTCGGACGTGGCGCGCATCGTCGCGGTGGTGGCGGCCATCTTCATCTCTTTCACGTACGTGGCGGGGCAGATGCGCGGCGTGGGCATCGTGTTTTCCCGGTTTCTCGAGGTGGAGATCACAACCGGCGTTCTGATTGGCATGGCCATCGTCTTTTTCTACGCCGTGCTCGGCGGCATGAAGGGCATCACCTACACCCAGGTGGCGCAGTATTGCGTGCTCATCTTCGCCTTCATGGTGCCCGCGATCTTCATATCCATTCTGATGACGGGCAACCCGGTGCCGCAACTCGGTTTCGGCAGCCAGCTTGCCGACGGCTCGGGCCTGCACCTGCTCGACAAGCTGGACAACCTGTCCACGGAGCTCGGGTTCGGCGCGTACACGGCCGGGCGGAAATCCACCATCGATGTATTTTTCATCACCGCCGCGCTGATGGTGGGAACCGCCGGCCTGCCGCACGTCATCGTGCGGTTTTTCACCGTGCCCAAAGTGCGCGACGCGCGCATCTCGGCGGGCTACGCCCTGGTGTTCATCGCCATCCTGTACACCACGGCCCCGGCGGTCGCCTCGTTCGCCCGCCTGAACCTGATCGAAACGGTCAACAACGCGAGTTACGAGAAGACGCCCGCGTGGTTCAAAAACTGGGAAGGAACCAACCTCATCGCCTGGATGGATAAGAACCAGGACGGAAAAATTCAGTACGTCGCTGGCCCCGCCTTCATCGGCAAGCCGCAATTCATACACGGCCGGGGCAAAAGCGGAGAGCGGCTGATCGCCAACACGCCGGCCGGCGGGGGCAACGAACTGTACATCGATCGCGATATCATGGTGCTCGCCAACCCCGAAATCGCAGGACTTCCGGGGTGGGTGATCGCCCTGGTGGCCGCCGGCGGGCTGGCGGCGGCGCTCTCCACCGCCGCCGGGCTCCTGCTCGTCATCTCGGCGTCGATATCGCACGACCTGCTCAAAAAAATCTTCCTGCCCACCATCACCGACAAGCAGGAGCTGATGTTCGCCCGCTTTTCCGCGGCGCTGGCGGTTTCCATCGCCGGATACTTCGGTGTTTATCCGCCGGGGTTCGTGGCGCAGGTGGTGGCGTTCGCCTTCGGCCTCGCGGCATCGTCGTTTTTCCCGGCGATCCTTCTCGGCATCTTTTCAAAGCGGATGAACAGGGAGGGCGCGGTCTCGGGCATGGTGGCTGGGCTCACCTCCACCGTGGGTTATATCGTCTACTTCAAATTCATCAACCCGCAGTCGAACACGGCGGACAACTGGTGGTTCGGCATCTCCCCCGAGGGCATCGGCACGCTCGGCCTGCTGCTGAATTTTTTTGTCGCGTCGGTGGTGAGCCGCCTGGCCCCGCCGCCGCCGAAAGAAGTGCAGGCGATGGTGGAGTCCATCCGCATCCCCAGGGGCGCCGGCGCCGCCTACCACCATCACCTGCGTCACTGACGGCGATTCCAGCCGAGATCGTAACCCGTCGGCAACCGAGGCTAGGCGAAAAACCGTCTGAGGAGCCGATGCAGCCTCTTTCACTTTC
>QJWD01000267.1 GCA_003235465.1 Nitrospirota bacterium
GGGAATCAGTTGGGAGATTTTTTCGCTGAACTCGCGCTCGGTGAGGCCGTCGATCAGCAGGATTTTGTTTCGCCCCGTATGCCCGCTCACCAGCTCCACCCGCGACGGGCTGACGCCGAACGCGCTGGCGATGAATTTGATACAGGCTTTGTTGGCCGCGCCGTCGACCGGCGGCGCCGTCAGGTGGATTTTGAGCGCGCCGTCGTGCACCCCCGCGATGCGGTTCTGGCCGGAGCGCGGCTGGATGCGGGCGGCGAACTGGATGCCGCCGCCAACGGTTTTGAAGGTAAAGGCCATGGCCTTATTTTTTCAGGTGATCGCGGAGGCTTTCCTTGATCGACTGAACCAGCCGGGATTTTTCCTGTGACAATTTATGGATGTCGCTCTTGAGCGCGGCGAGTTCCTCCTCGGCGCCTTGCCGATGCTTCTCGGCCTCGCTCTTCGCCAGCTGGATGACCTTCCTGGCCTTTTCCCTGAGCGCGTCGATATTGATGGAGGTCGATTCGGGGTTCGAATTCCTGAGTTCCTCGATCAGTTTGTCCTTTTCCAGCGCCTCCTGCTTGAGCGCCTCGATCTCCTCGGCCATCTCGCGAAAGTCATCCGATACCAGGTGCAAAAAGGCGTCGACCTCTTCCTTGCTGTAGCCGCGGAACTTTTCCCGGAAGCAGTGCTCGAGAATATCGAGATGATTCAGGCGCATCGGGGCCTCATTGCAGTTGCAGGGCGAGTTGCGCCAGCGACTTGACGAGAAATTCCTGGAGGAAAACGATGGCCAGAATAATTATAATGGGGGAAATGTCGAGGCCGATGCCGGACATCGGCAGCATCTGCCGCACTCGATGCATCACCGGTTCTGTGATACTGTACAGAAACTGGACGATGGGGTTGTACGGGTCGGGGTTGACCCAGCTCAAAAGGGCGCGGATGATGATGATCCACATGTAAAGCGTGAGCGCCATATTGAGGACCACGGCGATGGCGTTCAGCAGGTTTCCGATAATCGACATGGGTGTGTGCCGGGCTGGGCGCGCTTGGCGGAGCCGCGGTCAGAATGTTTGAAACAGATTGAATTTAAACAAGCTTAACCTATCCGAATTCCCTATTATTGTCAATGGTCCGGCCTTCGGCCGGCGTTGGGCGAGGCGCGATGGCGATGAAAAAGAGGCGCGATAAAATCAAGGACATCCTGGCGCGGGGCGAGGAGTGGCCCGAGGTGCTGATCAAGGGCTGGGTGCGCACGCGGCGGGATTCCAAGGGCGGGTTCTCCTTTCTTGAGATCAACGACGGCTCCTGCCTGGCCGGGATTCAGGTGGTGGCGGATCACAGTCTCCCCGCCTACGCAGAGGTCAGGGACAATCTGACGACGGGCAGCGCGGTTTTCATTTCCGGCGCGCTGGTCCGCTCAAGCGGCAAGGGGCAGGCGCTCGAGGTGCAGGCGAAGGACCTTGGCGTCTACGGCAGCGCCGATGTGGAGAAATACCCGCTGCAGAAGAAAGCCCACTCGTTCGAGTTCCTGCGCGAAATCGCCCATCTCCGCCCGCGCACCAACACCTTCGGCGCGGTGATGCGCGTGCGCCACCGGCTGGCCCACGCCATCCACCGGTTTTTTCACGACCAGGGCTTCATCCACCTGCACACGCCCATCATCACCGCGAGCGACTGCGAAGGCGCGGGAGAAATGTTCCAGGTGACGACGCTCGATTTGGCCGAGCCGCCGCTGGTGGACGGCAAGATCGATTACGATCAGGATTTTTTCGCCCAGAAGACGGCGCTCACGGTGAGCGGCCAGCTCGAAGGCGAGGTCTACGCCCTGGCCCTGTCCGACATCTACACCTTCGGCCCCACCTTCCGCGCGGAAAACTCCAACACCAGCCGCCACCTGGCCGAGTTCTGGATGGTGGAGCCGGAAATGGCGTTCTACGACCTGGACGACAACATGGACCTGGCCGAGGAGTTCATCAAGCATCTGTTCAGGGACGTGCTCGAGCATTGCCCCGAGGACATGGCCTTCTTCAACAAGCGCATCGACCCGAAAATTCTTGAGACGCTTCAGGCGGTGAGCGAAAGCACCTTCGAGCGCATCCATTACAACGAGGCCGTTCACCTCTTGGAAAAGTCAGGCGAGAAATTCGTCTACTCGGTGGAGTGGGGCTGCGCGCTGCAATCGGAGCACGAGCGCTACCTGAGCGAAAAGGTGTTCAAAAAGCCGGTCATCATCTTCAATTATCCGGAGGCGATCAAGTCGTTTTACATGAAGCTCAATGAAGACGGCGAGACGGTGCGCGCCATGGACGTGCTGCTTCCCAGGCTGGGCGAGATCATCGGCGGCAGCCAGCGCGAGGACGACCTGGCGCTGCTCGAAAAGCGCATGTGCGCCAAGGGCCTGGACCCGGAAGAGTACTGGTGGTACCTGGATCTCAGGCGCTACGGTTCCGCGCCCCATTCGGGTTTCGGTCTCGGGTTCGAGCGCCTGGTGCAGTTCGTCACCGGCATGGAAAACATCCGCGACGTGATTCCCTTCCCGCGCACGCCCCGCCACGCGCGCTTCTAGTTCGCGTCAGCCCACCGGCCGCAGGCGGACCGCGGTTTCCACGTGCTGGGTTTCGGGGAACATGTCCAGGACGACGATCTGTTCGATGCGAAAGCCCGGCAGTTTCGCGAGATCCCTCGCCAGGGTGGCCGGGTTGCAGGAGATGTAAATGATCTGCCGGGGGGCAAGCCGCGCCGCCGCATCGAGAACGGAATCGGAGCAGCCTTTTCGCGGCGGGTCGACGATGAGGGTGTCCGGCGGGCCGTCGGCGATCAGTTCCGGCAGGCGTTCCTCCACCGTGCCCGCGAGGAAGCGGGCGGTGGTGATGTCGTTCAGCTTGGCGTTTTCGATGGCGTCGTCCACCGCCGGGGCGTATTCCTCGATGCCGGTGACCGAGAGCCCCGCGCGGGCGAGAGCGAGGGCGATGCCGCCAACGCCCGAATAGGCATCGATGGCGCGGCCGCCCTGTTCCCCGGCCCACTGCCCGGCGAGCGCGTAAAGCTTTTCCGCCTGCCGGGTGTTCACCTGGAAAAACGAACCGAGCGACAGCTTGAGGCGAAGGTCGCCTATGGTTTGGATCAATCGGTCCGACCCCCACAGGGTGCGGGTCTTCGGTCCGAGGATCACGTTGGTGTCGCGCTCGTTCAGGTTCTGCACGACGCCGATGATGCCAAAGCGCGCGAGCACCTTCTCGTCCAGCACCTCGTTCAGGAACGGTTTCGGCAGCCGCCCGCGCGTGGTGACGAAGCCGAGCAGCGACTCGCCGCTCGGCTCGGCGTGGCGGACTACGAGGCCGCGCAAAAAACCCTTGCGCCGGGCTTCGTTGTAGATCGGCACCCGGTGTTTTCCCAGCAGGCCGCGCAGCCATTCCTTGATATCGTTGATCGGCCTTGCCACGATGTCGCAGGTGGCGCTGTCGGCCACTTCGTGGCTGCCTTCGCGAAAGAAGCCGATGGCGAGCTTTCCCGGGCCTGAAAGCGACACGGCGAAGCTCGCCTTGTTGCGGTAGCCGTAAGGCTCCGGCGCGGGCCAGGGGGTGATTTCGGGCACCGCCTGGAGTTTGCCGATGTGCGTCAGGCTGTCGGCGACGACGCGCGTCTTGAACGCGAGCTGGTCCAGATAGCGCTGGTGCTGCAGCTTGCAGCCGCCGCAGGCGTGAAACACCGGGCACGGTGGAGTCACGCGCGCGGGCGAGGGCGTGAGCAGCTCCTCAATGCGGGCGACGCCGAAGCGCGGCGTCGTTTTGACGATTTCGGCGCGCACGCTGTCCCCCGGCAGGCCGCCGGGAAGAAACACAGTGTAGCCTTCGGTGCGGCCGATGCCGTCGCCGCTTGCGCCCTGGGTTTCGATGTCGATGTCGATCCGGTCGCCGGGGGCGACGGGGATCTGATGTTTGGGTTTGGCCATGGGGTCACCGGGTGTGCGGATGAAACCCATCACCTTACCACAAAGACCGGGGCTTTGGTAAAGGGATTCGAAGAGCCGCTGTGCTACCATGCGGCCAACAATTTCGGCGAAGGGGGTTCATGGAACAACCGGTGTGCATACTGGCGGCGGTGCGCGAGGAGCTTTCGGGCATTCTCAGGCAGATGGCGGTGTCGGAAAAGCGGCGGCTCGGCCGCGCCGAGGTGTGGCGGGGGTCGTGGCTTGGCCGGGGGCTCCTTCTCGTGCGCACGGGGGTGGGCCGGAGGCGCGCCTCCCTCGCCCTGAAAGAGCTGCTTGAGTTTGAAACGCCAGCGCTCATCGTGTCGATGGGGTATGCCGGCGGCACCGACCCGGCCCTCAGGGTGGGGGATCTCCTGCTCGCCGAACGGGTGATTGAAGCGCCCGATCCAGCCCGGCCAGGTGACGAAGCAGGGAATTTCGAGGTGGACGGGGTGCTTGCCGAACGCTTCGCCGCCGTGCCCCCGCCCGAGGGGGCGGCGCTTTTCCGGGGGGCGCTCCTCACCGTCGACGAGGTTGTCTCCGATCCGGAAAAAAAACGCGCCCTGGGCGCTTGCCACGGCGCGCTGGCGCTCGACATGGAAACCGCGGCGCTTGCCCGGCTGGCTCTTGAGCTGGGCGTGCCGTTCATTTCGCTTCGCGCCATCAGCGATGCGGTGGATGATGCGCTGCTCGATGTGTCGCCGTTCCTGCAGGCCGACGGCGAAGTGTCGAAGCTGAAGGCGGGCTGGTACGTCCTCACCCACCCCGGGGCCATCGGCGGGTTTATAAGCCTTAAGGCGGTGGCGGAGAGGGCGACGGCGCGCATGACGGAATTTCTCGCCGCCGCCATCGCCGCGCTGTAGCCGTCAGGGTTTTTACACCTGGAGCGGATCGCCGGCGTAGTGGCGGTCGATGTTGCCGGTGCTATCGACGCGCTGTAGCCGTCATGGCTTGGCCGCCGGGGGCGGCTCGTACACGAAGTGGCGGTCGCTGCCGCCGCCGCCGGGGTTGGGGCCGCCGCTCAGGATATGGATCTTCCCGGAAAGCAGCACCGAGCCTAACCCGTGCAGGCCCTCGGGCATCGGCGCCATCGCTTTCCAACTGTCCCGTCCGGGGTCGTACGCCTCATTCTCCCTGAAAGTGCCCTCTCCCGAT
This sequence comes from Nitrospirota bacterium, assembly GCA_003235465.1. Next base: position 5,111 of record QJWD01000267.1, read on the forward strand.
TCGCCGCCGAACACGTGAATCCGCCCGTTCACGACGCGCGAGGTGATGCCGCTTCGCGCCGTCGGCAGCGGGCTTTTGGTAGTCCAGGCGCGGGTTTTTATGTCGTAGGCCTCGACGACGGCGAGGTTGCGGTTGTAGTCCACGTTGACGCGGCCGCCGAAGACGTACAGCCCGCCCGCGAAGGCCGTGGCGGTTATGTGGTCGCGCGGTGTCGGAAGCGCGGGCAGGGCGGCCCAGCTGTCGCTTGCGGGGTCGTACGCTTCGTGCGCGCCGGTGTTGACGAGCCGGAAAAATTCGCGCACCGCGCCGCCGACGACGTGGATCTTGCCGTCGATCACATCCGCCGCGAGGCCGCCGCGCGCCGTCGGCATGGCGGCCTTTTCCGTCCAGACGTCCATCGCAGGGTCGTACTCGTAGGTGGTGGCCACAGGCATCCAGCGGCCCGAATAGAAACCGCCGATGACGTACAGGCGGCCGCCCACCGCCGTGGCGGTGGTGTGGTGGAGCGGCACGGGCAGCGGGCTCCTCTCCTCCCACTTGCCGGTTTGCGGGTTGAGGGCGAGCACGCGGTCGCTGATGCCCTT
>QJWD01000332.1 GCA_003235465.1 Nitrospirota bacterium
GATGTTGCGCTTGATGCCGAAATCGTACGCCACCACGCGGTAGGTTTTATCCGGGGCGGCGCGGGTTTTGAGCCGGGTTTCCCCCGGAGCCAGTTCGTAGCCGCCTTCGTCCCAGTCGTAGGCTTTTTCGCAGGTGACCTTTCGTACCAGGTCTTGGCCGGTGAGGCCGGGCAGGGCGCGCGCCCGCTTCACCAGCGCCTCGGCGTCGAGCGTGGTGGTGGAGATCACCGCCTGCTGCGCGCCCTTGTCGCGAATGTGGCGGGTGAGCGCGCGCGTGTCGATGCCGGAAAGGCCCACCACGCCGTGCCGGCGTAAAAATCCGTCGAGGGTTTCCTGCGAGCGCCAGTTGCTGGGGACGCCGGAGAGTTCCTTGATGATGAACCCCGAGAGGTGCGGCCGGGGCGACTCGTCGTCCTCGCGGTTGATGCCGTAGTTGCCGATGAGGGGGTAGGTCATCACCACCATCTGGCCACAGTAGGATGGGTCGGTGATGACCTCCTGGTAGCCCGACATGCTGGTGTTGAAGACGACCTCGCCCTCGGCGTCTCCGCTGGCGCCGAAGGCTGCGCCGCGAAAGGTTCGGCCATCGGCGAGCGCCAGAAGGGCGGGGCGGCTCATTGGCGACCCCCGTTTTCGGCGCCGGTGCTCGAATACACCGTTTCACCCGCCACCAGGGTGTGAATCACCTTGCCGCGCACCGTCCAGCCGTTAAACGGCGTGTTCTTGCTGCGCGACTTGAAGGTGGAGGCGTCGAGGAGGTACTCGGTACGGGGATCGAAGATCACCACATCGGCATCCGCGCCTTTCGCCAGGCTTCCCTTGTTAAGATTGAACAGGGCCGAGGGCCGCGCCGTCAGCATGTCCACCGCCTTCTCGAGGGTCAGGACGTTTTGTTCGACGAGCCTCATTGTGAGCGGCAGGAGCGTCTCCAGGCCGATGATGCCGAAGCAGGCGGCGCTGTATTCCACCTGCTTGTCGACCACGTCATGCGGCGCGTGGTCGGTGGCGATGATGTCGATGGTGTCGTCGGCGATGCCGGCGAGAATCGCATCGATATCCTTTTGCGCGCGCAGGGGCGGGCTCATCTTGGTGTTGGTGTCGTAGCCCCTCACCGCTTCGTCGGTGAGGGTGAAATGGTGTGGCGCGACCTCGGCGGTGACGGGCAGGCCGCGCTTCTTTGCCTGGCGGACGAGGTCCACCGCGCCAGCGCTTGAGATGTGCGCCACGTGCAGGCGGCCGCCGGTTTTTTCGAGGAGCGCGATATCGCGGTAAACCATGATGTCCTCGGCTTCGGTGGGCATGCCCTTGAGGCCGAGCTCGGTGGCCACCGGGCCTTCGTTCATTGAGCCGCCGGCGGTGAGGTCGAGCACCTCGCTGTGCTGAATGCAGGGCAGGCCGAACAGCCGGGAATACTCGAACGCCCGGCGCATCAGCTCGCTGTTCATCACCGGGCGGCCGTCGTCGGAAAAGCCAACCGCGCCCGCCGCTTTCATGTCGCCCATCTCCGCCAGCCGCTCGCCGCCAAGCCCGGCGGTGATGGCACCGATGGCGTACACGTTGACGACGCCATGCCGCTTCGCCTGCGCGAGAATCCATTCGGTGACCGAGCGGTTGTCGTTAACCGGATTGGTGTTCGGCATCACCGCCACCGAGGTGACGCCGCCGGCGGCGGCGGACGCCGTGCCCGTGGCGATGGTTTCCTTGTATTCGTAGCCCGGCTCGCGGAAATGCACGTGCATGTCGATGAACCCGGGGGCGACGGTGAGGCCCGCCGCGTCGATGACGCGGGTTCCCTCGCCTGCGGCGATTTCCCCCGGGGCGGCCACGCGCTCCACCTTGCCGCCGCTTAAGAGCAGGTCGCGCGCGGCGCTTAGTTTTTCGGCCGGGTCGATCACGTGGCCGTTTTTAATTAATACCTTCATCGCCGCCTCCCATCAACAGATACATAATCGCCATGCGCACCGCCACGCCGTGATTCACCTGCTGGAGGATCATCGAGCGGGGGCCGTCCATCACATCGAGGGCGATTTCGATGCCCCGGTTCACCGGCCCCGGGTGCAGGATGAGGACGTCGTCGCGGGCGTTTTTTAGATGATTGCCCGTCAGGCAGTAGAGATTAGAATACTCGCGCACGCTCGGCATGAGGAAACCGCCCTGGCGCTCGAACTGCACTCTCAGCATCATGATGACGTCCACATCGTGGATGGCGCGCGCCATGTCGTGCAGGACGGTGACGCCGAGCGCCTCGATGCCGACAGGGATCATCGGCGGCGGGCCCACCACCGTCACCTTCATGCCGAGGGTGTTCATGGCGTGGATGTTGGAGCGCGCGACGCGGCTGTGCGCGATGTCGCCGACGATGGCCACTTTAAGGCCGGCAAGCTTCTCCCGGTGGAGGCTCAGTGTGAACAGGTCGAGCAGGGCCTGGGTCGGGTGTTCGTGCGCCCCGTCGCCGGCGTTGATGATAGGGCAATCGACGAAATCCTTGAGCAGCCAGGGCGCGCCCGATGCCGAGTGGCGGATCACGAGAATATCAGGATTCATCGCCTCCAGCGTGCGCGCGGTGTCGATAAGGTTCTCCCCCTTGACGACGCTGCTGGTGGAGCCGCTGATGTTGATGACATCCGCGCTCAGGCGCTTGCCGGCGATCTCGAACGAGGTGCGGGTGCGGGTGCTGGCCTCGAAGAACAGGTTGATGACGGTCTTGCCGCGAAGCGCCGGCACTTTCTTGATCGGCCGGGTGGATATTTCCTTGAACGACCGCGCGGTGTCCAGAATCGTTTCGATGGTCTCGCGCGCGAGGCCCTGTGTACCCAGCAGGTGTTTGCAGGCAATCGGCATCGTCAGCTCCCGCTCTCCAAAACCGTCACCGCATCCTCGTTGTCCACCTCTCTTAGGTGGACCTGGACCCGCATCTTGCGCGAGGTGGGGATGTTTTTGCCGACGTAATCCGGCCTGATGGGCAGTTCGCGGTGGCCGCGGTCGATAAGCACCGCGAGCTGCACCGCCGCCGGCCGGCCGAAATCCATCAGCGCGTCGATGGCGGCGCGGATCGTCCTGCCCGTGTAGAGCACATCGTCCACCAGCACGACGGTCTTGCCGTCGATGCTTTTCGGCAGCCGGGTTTCCTTTATTTCGGGGGTTTTCTTGGCGTTCGCCAGGTCGTCTCGGTACAGGGTGATGTCGAGAATGCCGTGCGCAACCTGGGTGTTTTCTATTTCGGCGATTTTCGTCCGCAGGCGCTCGGAAAGCACCGCCCCGCGTGTGACGATGCCGACGAGGATCAAATTCTCCGCCCCCTTGTTTTTCTCCAGGATTTCGTGCGCGATGCGGCTGGTGGCGCGCGCGATGTCGCCCGCGCTCAGAATGCTGTTGGGCATGGCAGTGGGGCGGCAAAGGGGGCCGGATTCAGGGCAAAAAAATACCTCCCGCGGGGGAAACCCCGACCAGGAGGCGGCTTGCTGGGCGAGAAAGGCTGCATCTACAGGGTACCCCTTGACAATCTCACGGGACTGTCTTAAAGAGTGAAGAACTTCGCTGCAACGATAATAGAAAATAGCCGGGAACAAGTCAAGGTCATTTTGATTGGGCGAGGCCGGCAAAGGGGGTGACGTTGGTCAGGATCAACAAGGTTTACACGAAAACCGGCGACGGCGGCGAAACCGGCCTCCTGGGCGGCGAAAGGGTGCCGAAAACCCATCCCCGCATCGAGGCGGTGGGCGCGGTGGACGAGCTGAACAGCCTCGTTGGCCTGGTGCGCACCTTCAGCCGCGGGAAAGCGGCGAGCGAGCGGGGGGAGAAGCTCGAAATCATCCTGGCCGCCATCCAGCAGCGCCTGTTCGACATCGGCTGCCTGCTCGCCGCCGGCAAGAAGCACGAATCGCTGCCGGAACTCAGCGAGGCCAACGTCAAATGGCTGGAAGAGGTGGTGGACCACATGAACTCTGAACTGCCGCCGCTTGATAGCTTCATTCTGCCCGGCGGAGGCCCGGTGAACGCCTTCCTGCATCAGAGCCGCACCGTCTGCCGCCGCGCCGAGCGCGAAATCTGCCGCCTGGCCAGTGGGGAAACGGTGGACCAGCGGGTTCTCGCGTACATCAACCGGCTGTCCGATGCGTTGTTCGTCATGGGGCGCTGGGTGGCGGCGACGCTCGATGAGGAAGAGTTTCTCTGGCGGCCCGGTTCGGACGATCCGGATAACTGGCGCTGGAAAATTGTAACGTGAGAATTGCCCGAGTTATTGCCGCGCGTGTGTTTCAGGCAGACGGGCGCGGACCGCGCGCGCTAAAAGATAAAATGCTGGGGGTTACTTGGCGCGGTTGCCCTTCCAGGTGATCACCACATTCCCCTTGCGGACCTTGACCTGGCAGCCGAGGCGCATGCCGTTTTCGAGGTCCTCCGGCAGCAGGTAATCCTTTTCCTCCTCCGTCAGCCGGGACAGGTTCTCCATACCGCTCACGACGGTGAGTTCGCAGACGCCGCAGGTGCCCTCGGTGCAGCCGAAGGAGAGGGAGACTTCCAGCTCGTCACAGATGTCGATCAGGCGGGCGCCGTCCTCGACTTCCTCGGTTCGCTGGTTGGGTTGAAAGGTGATGCGTGCCATTCGCTGCTCGTGGTGTCTGGAAAATGTTTCTTAGATGCGGTAAACAGGCGCGGGGTTTTAGCCGTGGGGCAAAAAATCACAGGCCGGTTTTTTTCAGTTCCTCGATGAGGGCGGTTTGCTCCGGCGTCAGGGTTTTCGGGTAGCGCACCAGCACCCGCACCATCTGGTCGCCGCGCTCCTTGCCCGCGCCGCGCGGAATGCCGAGGCCCTTCATGCGCAATTTGCTGTGATCGGCGGTTCCCGGCGGCACCTTGAGTTTTTTCGCGCCTTCCAGCGTCGGCACTTCGGCGGTGGTGCCGAGCAAGGCGTCGGTCAGGCTGATGCTGAGGTCGGTTTCCACGCGGTCGCCGTCGCGGCGGAAATACGGGTGCGGCTGAACCATGATGCGCAGGTACAGATCCCCCGCCGCGCCGCCGCCCGGGGCCTTTTCGCCGAAGCCCTTGAGCCTGAGTTTCTTGCCTTCGCCGATGCCCGGGGGGATCTTGACGCTGGTCTCCTCCTGGCTGCCGTTACGCCGAAAGCTGATGTTCTTGCGCGTGCCGAGCGCCGCCTCCTCGAAACTGAGGGACAGGTCGGCCTGGATGTCCCGCCCCATGGGCCGCTGGCCTGGAAAACCGCCGGGGAAACCCTGCTGGAACCCGCCCTGGCCGCGAAAAAACGCCTCGATATCGTGCAGCGGGTCGCGGCCGCCGAACTGGAAGCCGCCAAACGCGTCGCCGAAGATATCGCCGAAATTGAAATCGCGGAAGATGTCTTCCTGGGAGAAGCGCTGGTGAAATTTCTCCGAACCGAAGCGGTCATACTGCTGGCGTTTTTCCTTGTTGCTGAGGACGGCGTAGGCCTCGCTGATTTCCTTGAATTTTTCCTCGGCGGCCTTGTCGTCCTTGTTGCGGTCGGGATGGTATTTCATCGCCAGCTTGCGGTAGGCTTTCTTGATATCCTCGGTGCTGGCTTTCTTGTCGACGTTGAGTATGGCGTAATAGTCTTTCATGGCCGGCCGGGGTTGTCACTTGCGGGACTTTGATCTATGATTC
>QJWD01000419.1 GCA_003235465.1 Nitrospirota bacterium
TTGACGCCGAGTTTGCCGAGATGCAGGCGCGCCACCTCTTCATCGAGCTGTTTGGGCAGCACGTGCACGCCAAGCGGGTACTCCTTGGTGTAAAGTTCGATTTGCGCCAGCACCTGGTTGGTGAACGAGTTGGACATGACGAACGACGGGTGGCCGGTGGCGCAGCCCAGGTTCACCAGGCGGCCCTCGGCGAGCAGGATGATGCTCTTGCCGTCCGGGAACTGGTATTTGTCCACCTGCGGCTTGATCACGGTTTTCTTGATGCCGGGGAATTTGTTCAGTTGCTCGACCTGGATCTCGACGTCGAAATGGCCGATGTTGCAGACGATGGCGTCGTTTTTCATCGCCTCCATGTGATCGATGCGGATGATGTCCCGGCAGCCGGTGGTGGTCACGAAGATGTTGCCTTCCTTGACCGCCTCTTCCATGGTGGTGATCTCGTAACCTTCCATCGCCGCCTGCAGCGCGCAGATGGGGTCGATCTCGGTGACGATGACCCGCGCCCCGAGGTCGCGCATGGATTTGGCGCAGCCCTTGCCGACATCGCCATAACCGGCGACCACCACTACCTTGCCCGCCACCATGATGTCGGTGGCGCGTTTGATGCCGTCGGCGAGGGATTCGCGGCAGCCGTACAGGTTGTCGAACTTGGATTTGGTGACCGAGTCGTTGACGTTCATCGCCGGCACCTTGAGGGCTTTTTTCTCGATCATCTTGTAGAGATGGTGCACGCCGGTGGTGGTTTCCTCGGTGATGCCGCGGATGCCGGCCAAAAGCTCGGGGTGCTTGTTGTGCACGTAGGCGGTGAGGTCGCCGCCGTCGTCGAGGATCATGTTCGGACCCTGGCCGTCGAAAAGCAGGGTCTGCGCGGTGCACCACCAGTACTCCTCCTCGGTTTCTCCCTTCCAGGCGAACACCGGGATGCCGGCCTTGGCGATGGCCGCCGCGGCGTGATCCTGCGTCGAGAAGATGTTGCACGAGGCCCAGCGCACTTCCGCGCCAAGCTCGATCAGGGTTTCGATGAGCACCGCGGTCTGGATGGTCATGTGCAGGGAGCCGGCGATGCGCGCGCCCTTCAGGGGCTTTTCCTGGCCGTATTTCTTGCGCAGGGCCATGAGCCCTGGCATCTCGTTTTCGGCGAGCATGATTTCCTGCCGACCCCATTCGGCCTGCGACAGATCCTTGACTTTGTATTTCGGGGCGACGGCGGTATCTGGCATTTTAATCTCCTGATGGATATGATGGTGATGCCCGTGAAGCGGGGCGCGGGGATGGAACCGGTTGGCGTGGCGGCGGGGGTGGTTCGGCCTTCACGCTGATCTATTTAGTTTAATGAATTTTGCAGGCAACGTCCAGAGCCAACATGCTTGTCAGCGAGGTAAAAATCTATCCCTTCGACGCGGGCCAGGCCCACTCGAAACTGCTGGCCTTCGCCGAGGTGACGCTGGATAACAGCCTGACCCTGCGCGGCTTCCGCATTTTCAGGAGCGAGGCGGGAGGGCTGTTCATCGGCTACCCGTCGCAAAAGGGCAGGGACGGCGACTACCGCGACCTCCTGCTGGTGAAAGACCCTGACCTCAAAAAACACCTGCGCGACGCCATCCTCGAAGCCTACAAGAACCTTGCCTGAGGCGGCGCCTAACCCGCCGCCTGGTTATGGTTAGCGGACAGCTTCACGGTTTTATAAAGAAAGTTTTTGAAGCTGACGAACTTTTTCATCTCCCCCGGGCGGTCCTGAAACCCCTCCTTGCACACCCCGAGCTTGACCGCGAGGCCCGGCAGGGGCGCTCGGTAGCGGTCGCGCGCCTCGTGGATCAGCGCCTTCACGCTTTCCCGCGTCATGCGGTTCTCCTTAAAGGGCAGGTGCACCGCCGCCCAGAAATCCGTCTCCCCGCTTTCCAGCCTGTCAAGCAGGCTCGACTCGGCGGGCGGGGCGGGCTGGGGCTCGTCGCCGCCCTCGGCCTGGCAGGCCTCGACGATGTCGGCCAGCCGGATCACCGGGCCGCTTCGAAACAGCAGGGCGCGCAGGAGAATGTTTTTCAGCTCACGCACATTGCCGCGGAACCGGTGCCGCTCGAGGTAGCGGCAGGCGGCGGCCTCGAGGCTCGGCGGGGCGCTTCCGGCCTCGCCATGGGCATAAGTCTGAAACAGGATTCCGAGAAAGTGCGTCGCCAGGTCTTCAATGTCCTCGGGGCGCTGGTTCAGGCGCGGGATCTGAAAGCTGAGGGCGTTCAGGCGCTGAAACAGGTCCTCGCGAAAGCGGCCGGCGGCGATTTCGGCGCGCAGGTCCTTGTTGGTGGCGGCAATGAGAAAAATGCGCGAATAGCGCGGCTGGTTCTCGCCCAGGCGCATGAACACCCCGGTGTCGAGAAAGCGCAAAAGCTGCACCTGGGTCTTCGGGTCGGCGTCGCCGATTTCATCGAGGAAGACGACGCCGGTGTTGGCGTCCTCGAGGATGCCCTGGCGGTGGAACTCGGCGCCGGTGAAAGCGCCCTTCTTGTGGCCGAACAGCTCGCTGTAGGTCAAATCCCCACTGTAGGCGGCGATGTTGGTTTTGCGCAGCGGCAGCTTGAAGTCCGCGCCCTTGGCGCGCTGGAAGATTTCCGTCAGCCGCGAATAGATGTTGTTGAAGAAAAATTCCTTGCCCGTGCCCGTCGGCCCCTGGATGAGCAGGCAGGGCAGGCCCGTCATGGCTTCGCGCTGCTTGCCGCTGTCCCAGTGCAGCATGCGGTTGCAGATCGATTGCACCACCGTGTCGATGCGGTTCACCAGCGAATGGATGCGCTCGCTCTTGCCGATAACGTTGCCGAAATGGTACGACGAAACCTTGGGGTCGCGGTATTCGATGTCCTGCCTGAGCTGGTTGATCTCCTGCTTGAGTTCCTCGATTTCGGCCAGGTTGTGGAATTTCTGGCTGATCAGGCTGGCGATGATCTGCAGGATGCGCTTGTGCTCCTCGGTGAAGTAATTCGTGCGGAAACTGTCCTGGTTGATGACGCCGATGACGCTGTTGCCGTGAATCACCGGCACCGCCAGTTCGGCGCGGATCGCCGGTGAAAGGTTCCGGTAAAAGCCCCGGGTCAGGGCCGGGTCGGTGACGTCGTTGACCAGGATCGGACGGGCGGTGAAGGCGCAATAGCCGTTCAGGGAGCGCATACTGTCGGGCAATTCCTCGCCGCCGATGGGCAGGGCGGGGATGGTGCTTTTCGTCCAGCCGCGCGATTTCGCGCCGGTATAGCGGCCCCGGTTCTCCACCACCAGCCAGGGTTTGCCGTCGATGATCTTCGTCACGGAAATGGTTCCGCTGTGCGCGCCGATGAGTTCGGAGGTCTTGCCGAGAATCTTGTTGAGAAAATCCTGCAGCGAATCGTCCTTTTCCGAGAGCAGTTCCTCGATTTCGCCGAGCACCTGGATTTCGATGCGCTCCGGGCTTTCCTCGACGATGAGTTTTTTCACCATCGCGGCGTGGTCCTTGAGCAGCCTCTTTTCGAATTCGTTGAACTGGTGCCGCCCCCGGGTGTAATAATTCACCGAGCAGATGAACTTGCCGGTCTGCTCGTCGAACTCGGGAAACTGGTACAGGGACACGAGGTCGATCTTGCGCGCCACCGGTTTCCGGGAAAAGTTTTCCCCCATGACGTCTTCGATGTACACCGCCTCGGGCAGGGGGTGCCGGCCGACCAGGCCGTTCACCCTGTCGTAGCGGACGATGCGGTTGAGAAGGTTGGTGTCGTTCTCGATGCTGATCGATTCGTGGGTGTTGTACACCTTCGCGTCCCGCTTGCTTCGGGCGAACACCGCGAACACCTCGACCTCGTCGGTGGGCCGGCCGTCTGGCTGCTGCGAGGTGGTGGAAGGCACCAGCACCGAGGCGAGTGAGAGTTCCTCGATCATGTGAACGGCCGAGCGCACCATCCGCATCGCGGCTTCCTTCTTGCGAGCAAGGTCGAGGTGCTTGGAAAAGGTGATCTGCTGGTGAAAGCGCTTGGCGCGCACCAGAGCCGCGCTGATATTGGCAAAGAATCTGTTGATGTCGTCGATATCGCGCGGGGAGAGATGTTCCTTAGGCTCACTCCAGTCGAGGCTCACCGTGCCGATGGGCCGCAGCTGGTGGCTCACCGGGAAAACCGCGGTGGCCAGGATGCCCGCCGATTCCTCGAAGGGGCTCCTCAGCCTGCCGAATTCGCCGTTCATTTTCCACGACAGCATCACCGCGTTCTGAAAGAACGCCTGCGAGACGATGGATTCGCGCGGCGAGATGAAGCGCGTGAGGTTCTCCTCGCTGGCGCCGCCGTCGCTCGAAATGTACTGGCAGATCAGCATGCCCTCGTACAGATCCTCGAGGTAGATGCGCACCATCTTGCAGCCGTAAAGGTCCTGCAGGCCGCGGGCGGTGAAATGCAGGATGTCCGACAGGTTTTCCTTGCCGAAACTCTGGACCTTTTCGCTTAATTTTCCCAGGCTTTTGAACATAGGCCCTTACTCAATATTGTGTAAAAAAATGATACCGCTCTCATTGTACCCCGGCGGGCGGAAAATTGAAAGCGCGTCAGGGGGTGTCAAAAATTCCCGCGTGAAGGGAAAATATTGCCACCCGGCAGGGTGGCGGCTCTGAGCTGCGCGCGGCTGGCTGGGTAATGCCCAATTTATCAAGGATTTTTGCGATGGAGCTTGAGGCGGTTTTCCTTCTGTCCTGGCATGGGATTTGCTCATATTAAAAGATCGTAAACCTGTTCCCGAGGACGCCGTGCTCATCGACCGCCTGTTGTTTTCCGATTCCCTGCCGCTGCTCATGAAAAAGAGCCTGGATTTCAATTCCGCCAGGCATCTTCTGATTTCCAGCAATATCGCCAACATGGATACCCCCGGCTATCAGGCGCGGGACCTGGATTTTCAGGAACAGCTCAGCCAGGCGGTGGCGATGGAGGGCACGCTTCCCGTCAAGGCGACGCACAGGGCGCATTTCGGGCCTTCGGCGAGATCGCTGGGCGGCCTCACGCCCGAGCCCTTCGAAACCGCTGGCGAGGCGAAATCCAACGGCAATAACGTCAATGTGGACGAGGAGATGTCCAAACTGGCGGCTAACCAGCTGTACTACTCCGCCGTCGCGCAGATGATAAGCAAGCGTGGGGACATTCTCGCAAGCGCGGTGAGCGAGGTGGTTTGATGGCCGTATTGACAGGAGCCAGGGAAAGCATTAGTTTAGGAACGGAACGTTAAGCCATGGACGAGATCAACATACGCAGCCATTTGCAGGCCCTGAAGGGCCTCACGCCGCCCTCCCAGCAAGCGGGTTCGCCCGATCAGGGAGACGGGCCGTCGTTCGCCGAAACCCTGTCGCAGTCGCTCGAGAAGGTGAACGACCTGCAAAAGGAGGCGGACAAGGCCATCACCGAATTCGTCTCCGGCGAGACCGGCAACATTCACGAAACCATGATCGCGCTCAACAAGGCGGACACCGCCTTTCGCCTGACCATGCAGGTCAGAAACAAGATCGTCGAGGCCTACAACGAGGTCCTGCGCATGCAGGTGTAAACCACCAAAGACCAGAACGCCTCCGGGACCGCGGGTCCCCGGAGGTTTTTTTTTGCCCCGGCCGCCCCGCCGGGCGGGCT
>QJWD01000367.1 GCA_003235465.1 Nitrospirota bacterium
TTAAGTGGCTGGGCCTCAATCCCGAGGAATACAACCAGTGGGAACTCAGCTGGGCCGCCGGGCTTGGCGTCGAGGCGGCGGCGCTCGCCCTCGTGCTGCCGCTTGCCCTGTGGTTTTTCTGGACCAGCCTCGCGCGCGTTCACAACCCCTGGAAGAAGGCCCTGTTCCTCGCGCTGCGCGCGCTGGCGTTCACGGTTCTGGTTTGCGCCCTGTTCAAGCCGGAGCTCGAGGTGCGCAAGGGCCATTACCTGAAAAACTCCGTCGCCGTCCTTCTCGACGACACGAAGAGCCTGTCCATCACAACCTTTCCCGACGATACGCCGAGGATCGACCTCATACGCCGCGCCATCGAGGGCAACAGCGCCTATTTCGAGGCGCTCGCCGAAACCTTCAACGTGGATTTCTATTTTGCCTCGGATCGCATCAAGCAGGTGGAGAAAGGGCGCATCGCGGCGGATTACGACGCGCGCCAGCCCTTCACCGAGTTCGGCCGCGTGTTCACCGACTTAAAGAAGCAGTACGAGAAGCAGTCGCTCATGGGGGTGATGCTGTTTTCCGACGGCGCGGACTTGAGCCAGGAGCCGGGCGAGGTATCGGAGGATCTCAGGCTGGCGGTCGCCGCCCTCGGGAGCCCCGTCCACACCTTTCAGGCCGGCAGCAACGAGAACTTCAAGGACCTCGCCATCGAAACCGTCGACCAGCCGGATTTCGGTTTCATCCAGCAGCCGGTCAACCTGTCGGTGATGGTCTCGGCCCAGGCGATGGGCAACAAGAACGTTTCCCTGGTGCTGAAGGAGGGGGACAACGTCCTCGTGTCAAAAATCATCGAGGTGCGCGAAGGGGAAGGCAGCTACCCGGTGAACCTGAGCTTCACCCCCCGGGTGCTCGGCAAGCGCGTGTACAGTTTATCGCTGCCGCTGTTCGCCGGCGAGTCCATCGCCAGCAACAACCGGCGCGAGTTCCAGGTGAAGGTCGTCCCCGACCGCATCCGCGTGCTTCACCTGAACGGCCGGCCGGCGTGGGATTCGCGCTTCCTGCGCGAGGTGCTGGTGAACAACCCCAAGGTGGACCTGTTGTCCTTCTTCATTCTGCGCACCCTGGGTGACGACGTGGCCGCATCCACCACCGAGCTCAGCCTCATTCCGTTTCCCTCGAACCTGCTGTTCACCGATTACCTGAACTCGTTCGATCTCGTGATCTTTCAGAATTTCAAGTACTCGCCGTTCATCGAGAAAAAGCACCTGGAAAACGTCAAGGCCTTCGTCGAAGAGGGCGGGGCGTTTCTGATGATTGGCGGCGACCTGTCGTTTCAGGGCGGCGGTTACGAGCGCACCGCCATCGAGGACATCCTGCCGGTGTCGCTCGGCCGCGAGAACAACACCTGGAAGAAGGGGGACTTCGCCGCCCGGCCGGTGAAGGGGTTTCTCGGCCACCCCATTCTGCGCCTGGAAAAAGACGACGCCGCCAACGAGAAGATATGGCAATCCCTCCCCAAGCTCTCGACGCAAAACGCGGGCCAGCGGGCCGGGGCCGGCGCGCAGGTGCTGCTCGAGCGCGGGCCGGGGCAGCCCGTGCTGGCGGTGGCCAGGAAGGGGAAGGGGCGGGTGGCGGCCATCGCCACCGATTCGCTGTGGAACTGGAACTTCCGCCGCGTTGGCGAGGGCGGCAGCGGCCGCTATTACCAGAAATTCTGGAACAACATGGTTGCCTGGCTTTCCGGCGACCCCGCCACCCAAATGCTGCAGCTCGAAAGCGACCGCGATAAATACCGCGAGGGCGACGAGGTGCTCATCAAGGTTCGCGTGCTGAAGGAGGATTACCAGCCCGCCCGGGGCGAAGCGGTGACGCTCAGCCTCACCCGGCCCGCGGGCGGGGTGGACAAGCACGCGCTTAACGCCGACGAGAAGGGCGAGATCGCCTTCCGCTTCACGCCGGAGGCGGAGGGCTTTTACCGCGCCCGCGCCGAGGTGAAACGGGGACGCGAAACCCTGAAGGCGGAAGCCGGTTTTGGCGTGTTCGGCGAAACGGCGGAATTTCAGAAGCCGCTGGTCAACGGCGGCCTGCTCGAACAGATCGCCCGCATCAGCGGCGGCACCTCGACCGTCCTCGACCCGGCGGCGGACTTTTCCGGCGCCCGCTTCGACAACCCGGAGGTTTTGGTGAAGACCCGCAGCAAGACCTTCTCCCTGTGGGACAACTGGGGCGTCTGGGGTCTCATCGCCGGCGCGCTCTTCCTCGAATGGTGGATGAGGAGGAAAGCCGGTTTGAGCTGAGCCCGCAAGCCGAGCGATTGCCGTTGTGCCACGATACGTTTTCGGGTAATATCGGCGCGGGTGCGATTTCCCTTCCCGGGGCTGCCCGTCCTCACGCGTTCCTAACAGATCTTCCCTAGAATGAATTCCATGCAGACATCCGGAAAAAGCGGCCTGAATATTCGAGAATGGGTGCGGGACCGCATCATCTTCCTCGCCCTAGTCATCTTCCTCGTAGGCGCGGCGGTCTATATTGGCGCGGACCGGTTTTTCGATCACGAGAGCATGTGGCTGCACCCGGTGAAGGAGTTCGCTCTCCTGATCTCCCTCATCGGCGTGGTGTCGCTCGGCTACGAACTGTTTCTTCGCGAGATGACGTTCCGCGAATACAAGGACGCGCTCCGGGAGATCGTCAACCCGGATGCGGTGCGCCTCGGCATCCAGGGGTTTTACAAGAACCGCTCGGAGCTTGGCCAGGCGTCGTCGTTCGAACAGTTGTTTCGCGGCGTCAAGCGGGAGATCTTCATCGGCGGCTCGTCGTTGCTTTCCATCTCCACCGCGAGCCGGGAACTGCTCAAGGAAAAGGTGCGGGAGGGCGTCACGGTGAAGCTCCTGCTGATGAATCCGGATTCGCCGGTGGTGGAGCTGATCACCAAGCAGGGCAGCGGCAAGGCGACTTTTCTGAACGAAATCAAAACCTCGCTGCTGCTCCTGCAGAAGGTCCAGCACGAGCTCGAAAGCGGCGGCGGCGAACCCTCCGGCAAGCTCCTCGTCCACACCTACGACATCATTCCCTCGCATTCGTTCATTTCCATCGACCAGGGCGACCGCGGCGGCATCATCATCGCCGACATCGGCCCCTACCTCGGCCGCAGCACGCCCCGGCCGAGCATGCTGGTGATCAACAAGAAAGACGGCATGTACGAATACTGGCAGGAGATGAACGACCTCATGTGGGAGGCCAGCCGGCCGGTGGAGGTCAAGGGCTCGGCGCCCCGGAGCGGGGCCACGGAAACCCTCGTGTTCAACAGCGACAAGACCACCGAGTATTTCGATACCGCGCACGATGCCTGGCGCGGTGCTTCCATCTGCGAGATGGACAAGGGCTGGAAAGGCATCAAGGGCAGCCAGTGGATCTGGATTCGCGAGACGGTGACCCTCGAGGAGGCGAAAACCGGCAGCCAAAACAGGTTCCGACAGCGCTTTCACATCCCCGCTGGCAAGAGCGCGCGCGTCATCCGGGCCGAGTTGCTGGTGCGGTCCGACGATGTTTGCCACATCACCGTCAACGACGTTGGCATGAGGCAGGAGTACGGCGGCGCCGACTACCCCGACGCCTTCGTCATCGATATCAGCAAATTCCTACACGACGGGGGAAACACGATTTTCTTCGAACTGCTTTCCTTCGCCAAGCCCGACGCGGAGGCCCCCGGCGACAACCGCACCGGGCTCATTTTCCGCCTGCATATCGAATACCCCCTCTAATTCCCCGCCGCCGGGCCCGTTTTACCTCACCCCGGCCTTGTTTTCATCCCTGCCAGCGCCGTCCTTGAAGCAACAGGAAGGCCCCCCGGCAGCCCCCGGCCCCATACCGCAAGCGGCGCTTCCGCTGCCTCCGGCTGCTTTAAGGAAACCCCTTTTTTTATTTAGGGTTACGGAATTTTTTCAAAGCGGCCGAGGGGCCGGGGAAGGAGGCAATTCTGTTATTGACAGGGTAAGGAAGGCTGATATAATCGCCAATCCAATGACTTTCTGCCCGCTTGGAAAGCCTAGATGCTAAGATTGGCAAGGTTCCTGGCCTCGGGTATGGGGCCGGGGAGCGCCTGGGTTAAGGCGCGTTGATTTTAATTATCAATATAGTTCCTCCCCGCGCGGGATCCCTCTCGCGCCGGGTTCACGACCATGAGTGAATATTTCTTCATCTCACTTTTTGCCGTGGTTGCCCTGGTGGTCATCGGCGCCCTCCTGGTGCTGTCCACCATACTGGGGCCGAGAAACCCCAGCCCCCAAAAATTGATCCCCTATGAATGTGGTATGATCCCCCAGGAAGAAGCCAAGGGGCGTTACCCCGTGCGCTTCGCCACCATCGCCATGCTATTCATTATATTCGACGTGGAGGTGGTGTTCATGTACCCCTGGGCCGTCGCCCTCGACCAGCTCAAGCTGTTCGGGCTGGTGGAGATGGTCATTTTTATTGCGATTCTGGGCGTGGCGTACGTCTACATCTGGGGACGAGGAGGTTTGGAATGGGATTGATCGATTTTGCCGTCGACAAGTTCGAGGAAGAAATCAACAATTTGAAGTTGAACGTCAAGGATGCCGTCGAGGCGATGGATTATGAGTTTTCCGGCGCCGTTTACGACAGCATTTTGACCACCAAGCTCGGCAAGGTGGTGGGCTGGGCGCAGAAAAACGCCCTGTGGCCGGCCACCTTCGGGCTTGCCTGCTGCGCCATCGAGATGATGGCCATGGCCAACTCCCGCTGGGACGCCGCCCGCTTCGGCGCCGAGGTCTTTCGCGCCTCGCCCCGGCAGGCGGACCTGATGATCGTCTCCGGCCGGGTTTCGCAGAAGATGGCCCCCGTCCTCAAGCAGATCTACGACCAGATGCCGGAGCCGAAATGGGTCATCTCCATGGGGGCCTGCGCCTCCTGCGGCGGCATCTTCAACAACTACTCCATCGTCCAGGGGGTGGATCGGGTGGTGCCCGTCGACGTGTACGTGCCCGGCTGCCCGCCCGGCCCGGAAGCCCTCCTGTACGGCATCATCAAGCTGCAGGAAAAAATCATGATGGAAGCCGGCACCGCGAAGGCCAAGAAGAGGGCGGCATGACGAGCGAGGAAATCGTCCGGACGGTGACGGAGGCCCTGGGGGATAAAATCCAGCGGGGCGAGGTGGCGCTGGGCGACGCGGTGCTGTTTCTCGCGCCCGACAACCTGCTCGAGGTGGCCACCCACCTGAAGAACGACCCCGAGCTGGCGTTCGACTACCTGTCCCACATCACCGGGGTCGACTACCTGGATGAGGAACGCGAGCCGCGCTTCGACGCCGTCTACGAGTTTCATTCCATGGACCACAACCACTCCGTCCGCCTGCGCGTCGGCCTGGAGGAGGACAACCCGAGCGTGCCCACCTTAACCGGCCTGTGGGCGGCGGCGGTTTACCCCGAACGCGAGCTGTACGACATGTTCGGCTTCACCATCACCGGCCTCGACAACACGAAGCGGCTGATCATGCCCGAGGGCTGGGAAGGCTTTCCGCTCAGGAAGGACTACCCGCTCATCACCGAAGACATCGCCTTTTCGCACAACCGGGATTACAAGCGGGAACTGGTGAAATCCAAGCCGCCGACC
>QJWD01000159.1 GCA_003235465.1 Nitrospirota bacterium
GGTGAGCGCCTCGGTTTTCAGGATGGTGCGCCCGGCAAAGGGCAGAGCGCAGATGAAGAGCAGGGGCTGGCCTTTCGATAACGGTTCCGGCTCGAACACCTGGCAGCGCAGGCCGCCCGCGCTCAGGTCGTGAATGAGCGCCGCCACCACGCTGCCGCCGCGCGTCACGAGCGACCCGTCGATCGGCGAGAGATGGGTGAGAGACAGGCGGAAAGCGGCCCGCCGTTCCCCGATGCCGCTCGCGTCCTTGCCCGCGGGGGCGAACCCGAACCAGCGCGCGGATTTACTCTTCCCGGCTCCGTTTGAGCCGGGGCCCTCGCTAGGCATGACGAACCTCCTCCTGTGAACCATGCGCCAAAAAAACCTGCGGTCTAATTATAACTTATTGAATTTTATATGGTTAGATAATTTCAGGGGAGGGTGGGGTAGGCCGCCCGAGGGGCTCCTCCCCTTAAGGGGAGGAAGAAAAAAAAGGCACCGGGCGGAGTCGAACCGCCGATGGAGATTTTGCAGACCTCTGCCTTACCACTTGGCGACGGTGCCCGAGACTGTTTGGAGGGAAAAGATGGAAAAAATGGAGCGGGAGAAGGGGTTCGAACCCTCGACTTCAACCTTGGCAAGGTTGCACTCTACCACTGAGTTACTCCCGCGTGGTCCAGATTTTATCGCAGCCGCTGAAAGACTTAATTTTATTATATTTCCTCAAGGTCGAAAGTCAAATTCTATTTTTTCAGAAAGCGCGCTTCGGTGCCGGCGAAGAGGCGGGAAATGTTGTCGCGGTGCTTGAAGATGATGAGCGCCGCCGAGACCAGGGCGAGGCCGAGGGTGGCCGGCGGCGCCTTCTGAAACACGCCGGCCACCGGCAGAAACAGCGCCGCCGCGATGGAGCCGATGGAAACGAAGCCGCTCGCCATGAGCGCCAGGGCGAACACCGTCACCGAAAGGCCGGCGGCCACCGGCATCAGGTAAAGGAAAATGCCGAGCCCGGTGGCCACGCCCTTGCCGCCCCTGAAGCCGAGGAACACCGAATGCAGGTGCCCGAGAAGGGCCATCAGGCCGGCCAGGGCCACCCAGGCCGGGTCGCCAAGCAGGCGGTCGGCGAGGGCCACCGCCAGCATGCCCTTGGCGAGATCGCCCAGGAGGGTGAGGGCGCCCGCCTTTTTGCCCAGCACCCGCGCCACGTTCGTCGCGCCGATGTTGCCGCTGCCCTGGGTTCGAAGGTCGACCTTTTGCAGGCGGGCAAGCAGCACGCCAAACGGGATGGAGCCAAGCAGGTAAGCGAGGACGAGGATGAGAAAAGTCATCGTGCGTTCCTAGCGCTGGTTCAATTGAGGCCGTCGATCAGGTCCGTGCATTCGGTCTTGTGCCGAAGCTTCGACTTGGCGCGGTTTTCGATCTGCCGGACGCGCTCCCTGGAGAGGTTCATTTTCTTGCCGATTTCCTCCAGCGTCTTGGCTTCGCCATTGAAGCCGAAGCGCATGCGCAGGATTTTTTCCTCGCGCGGCGAGAGCCCCTTGAGCAGGGTTTCCACCCTCACGTGTAGGGTTTCCTGCATCATCTGGTCGTCGTAGGGAATCGTGTCGTTGCTTTCGAGCAGGTCGACGTAACCGGTGGATTCATCCGCCCTGAGCGGCGCGTCGAGGGAAACGTGGGTGCGGTAGGCGCGCAGGATCGAGGTGACGTCGTCTTCCTTGAAGCCCATCTGCTGCGCCACCTCCCTTTGCGTGGGCTCGCGCTCGAGGTCCTGCGCCATGGCGGCGCTCTTCTTCCCCATCTTGAACACCTTGCCCACCTGTTTGATCGGCAGCTTCACGGTGCCCGACTGCTCCGCCAGCGAGTGCATGATGGCCTGGCGGATCCACCACACCGCGTAGGTGATGAACTTGACGTGGCGGTTCGGGTCGTAACGCTTGGCCGCCTGAATGAGGCCGATGTTGCCCTCCTCGATCAAGTCCTGCAGCGAGAGCCCGCAGCCCTTGTACTTGTTGGCCACGGTGACGACGTACTTCAGGTTGCGGCGCACCAGTTCCTGCAGCGCCAGGGTGTCGCCCTTGGCGATGGATTTGCCCAGGTTTTCCTCCTCCTCACGCGAGAGCGGCTTGATGGAGCCGATTTCGCCGAGGTAGCGGGCGAGCGAATTCTCCGACCATTGATCGGAGTCGCGGTCCTTTGTGGTGGTCTCGCGTTTTTTTCTGGGCATCCTGCTTTTACCTAGCGAAGGGTTCTAAGACGCTTCCGCGCCTCCTTGGCGAACGGGCTTCCCGGGTGCTTTTCGATGAGTTCCATGTATGATCCCTTTGCCTCGCCAAAATTCTGTTCCTTGATGTAGGATTCGGCGATGATGAACCGGGCCTCGTCGAGAAACTTCTGGTTGGGGTATTTATTGATCAGGGTCTTGAGGCGCGAGATCGCCGACTGGTAGCCGCCGGTGCGGAAATAAAACTTGCCGATTTCCAGTTCGCTCGTCGCCAGGGTTTTTAGGCAGCTGTTTTTTTTCTCGACGGCGAGGGGGTGGTACTCGCTTTCCGGAAAAGACTTGATGACCCATTCGAACCCTTCCAGGGCCTTCAGCGTGTGGGACTGGTCCCGCTGGGCGATTTCCATCATCTGGAAATCGGACATGGCCTTGTAATAATACGCCCGGTCGACGTTTTTGTGCGCCGGGTACAGCTCGGTGAAGCGCTGGAAATGGAACTTGGCCTCTTCGTATTCCTCGTCCTTGTAATGCAGGTCGGCCAGGTAAAACAGGGCGGCGACCCGCTCTTCGCTGTCGGGAAAGTCCTCCATCACCTGCTTGAAGGCGGCCTTGGCGTCCTCGATGTCCTTGTTTTTGACCATGGCGATGGCGTCATTCAACAGCTCCCTCGGCCCGAGCGGCTTTTTTTTCTCGGTGCTTGCGCAGGCGCAGAGGAGCAAAAGGGCAAAAGCAATAGCCGCGCCTTTGACGATAAAATCAGAGGAAAATATTTGAGTCATGAACTCTCGCTGGGCTGATGGGTCTTTTAACCCTCACTATATAATAGGCAGGCTTGATTTAAAAGGTTTTAAATGCGGTCTGGCGGCCAAGGCGCTTGATCTTGAAGTTTCGTTCATGCTATAAATGAGCTTGACTTTCATCCAGGACCGCCCGCATCGCCGGGCGCTTACGCCCTTGTTCCCTTCGATGCTTACCCGAGCCCATACATGAGATTACCGCCGAGCACCCTGGTTCTCCTGCAGATTGCGGCCCTGTTCCTGGTGCCCGGCCTGGCGTTCGCCGCGGGCGAGCCGGCGGCGGTGGCGCAGTGGAGGCTTATTTACCTGATCCAGAAGGGCGGGGTGATGATGTACCCCATCCTGTTCTGTTCCATCCTCATCGTCGGCATCTCCTTCGAGCGGGCCTACAACCTCCGGCGCAAAAACATCATCGACACCGAGTTTCTGCGCAACGTCCGCAGCCACTGGAACTGGAAGGACATCCAGCTCGGGCTCAAGCTGTGCAATTCGCACGACAATTCGATGGCGCGCATCCTCAAGTCGGGCCTGCTGCGCTTTGGCGGCAAGCTCGACGAGGTCGAACGCGCCATCGAAGGCGCGGGCCAGCACGAAGCCTCGCTGATGAACTCCAACCTGCGCGTCCTCGGCGCTGTCGCCAACATCACGCCGATGATGGGCCTGCTCGGCACCGTGTTCGGCATGATCAAGGCCTTCGACGTCATCTCGCAAAGCGGCACCGGGAACCCAGGGCTGGTGGCGAGTGGCATTTCCGAGGCGCTCATCACCACCGCCGCGGGTATGGTGGTGGGCATTCCCGCGCTCGCCCTGTACCATTACTTTCGCGGCAAAATCGACCGCTACGTTTTTGAAATGGAGGAGATATCCTTCCAGCTGGTCGAGGAGCTGTCGTACGAAGCGGTACGCCAGAAGAAGGCCCTCGAGGCGCAGCAACGCGCCCAGGCCCGGCAGGAAGTGAAGACTCTGTGACGCGCTCAAGCCAGGTGAGGCCACATGCGCTTTAGAAGCGAAGAGGAAGAAAATTTCGGGCTCGACCTCACGCCGCTCATCGACGTGGTGTTCCTGCTCCTCATCTTTTTCATGGTGTCCACCGTCTTTGTGGACTTCAACCGCCGCCTCGACATCAAGCTGCCCGCCTCCAAGGCCTCGGTGCCCGATGAATCGACCAAGAACCTGGAAATCGAGATGACGCTGGACAAGCAGGTGTATCTCAACGGCAAGAAAATCAGCCTCGACGAGCTGGAAGCCCAGGCCGGTGAATTCGCCCGCCTGGAAAAGAAGACGGCCATCATCCGCGCCGACAAGACGCTGCCCTACGGCGACGTGATCCGGGTCATGGGGGCGCTGCAGAACGTCGGCGTTCTCGATATCAGCGTCGCGGTGAAATAACCCCAGCCCCTCTCGCCCTCCCAAGCCAAAACCCAGAACGAATTCTTACGATTTCATGATCGAGGCCAGGTGGCCGCGCGGGATGATCCATTCATTCAACATGCGGATCTCCTCGCTCTTAAGAAAATTCAGCAGGGCTTCGGGCCCCGGATGGTCCTCGTCGTTGACCATGATGCAGTGATTTCTTTCGACGTAGGCCGCCACATGGGCCTTGAACTGCGGGAAGCGGGAGAACAGTTCGGAAAAGATTTCGGCGTGGTATTCGGGTCTCGGGTCCTTGGGGTTGAACCGGCGCAGGCGGGAGGTCAGCTTGGTTTTGAAATCGGCTTTGATCAATTCCCCCATGACCGCGCCCCCGGATTAAGTTAGAATAATATGGTACGACAGAGTGCCCGCGCGCTCAAAAAAAAGTCCCGCGATAATTCCGTTGGCCGGCAAACACTCGCGGCGGCCATTGCAACTCCAATTAAATAAATAAGTTCCATGGGCCCCACCAGGCCCGGACAACAAAAACTGTCCTGTTAGAGGACATCTCCCAAGCGAAAAATCCAACAATGAACATCACCCCGACTCATGATTCCAGGCTTGCAGCCTGCCGCAAACTGCTCGACTTCATCGACGCCTCGCCGACGCCGTACCACGCCACAAGCGAACTCGCCGGGCATTTCACCCGTAGCGGCTTTCAGCGCCTCGACGAAACCCAGGCCTGGGCCGTCGTCCCCGGCGGCAAGTATTTCGTTGTGCGGGGCGAAACCTCGATCCTCGCCTTCGTCGCCGGCCACGCGAAGCCCGAAGAGGCGATTTTTAAAATTATCGGCGCGCACACCGACAGCCCGAACCTCAGGCTCAAGCCCAACCCCCTGTTCGCCAAGGCGGGGTACGTCCAGTTCGGCATCGAGGTGTACGGCGGAGTGCTGCTCGGCACCTGGACCGATCGCGATCTGTCGCTCGCCGGGCGGGTGGGCGTGAGATCCGACGCGGGGTTCATAACCCGTCTTCTCAAGGTCGAGAGGCCGCTCCTGCGCATTCCGCAACTCGCCATCCATCTCAACCGCGAGGTCAATGAGAAAGGGCTGATCTTAAACAAGCAGTCGCATATGCCGCCGGTGTTCTCGCTGAATGGGCCGGATGTCAAGGTGGAGCCGATGCTGAAAGATTTGATCGGGGCCGAGCTCGGCTGCGAGCCGG
>QJWD01000420.1 GCA_003235465.1 Nitrospirota bacterium
CACCCCGATGCCGTTGTTGCCGCGCGCGCCCAAGGTTCCCGAAACGTGGCTGCCGTGGCCGTGGTCGTCCATCGGGTCGTTGTCGGCGTCGGGGTTGCCCAGGCCGTCAATGGTGTCGATGCCGTGCACGTCGTCCACGTAACCGTTTGCGTCGTCGTCGATGCCGTTGCCGGCAATCTCGCCGGGGTTGGTCCAGGCGTTGTCCACCAGATCCTCGTGCAGGTAGTTGACGCCGGTATCGAGAACCATGACGATGTTATCCGGGTTTCCCGTCGTCACATCCCAGGCTTCCTGGGCGTCGATGTCGGCGTCTGGCGTACCGAAATTCTGGCCGGTGTTGTTCATGCCCCAGAGGGTGGTGTATTGCGCGTCATTGGGCACCGCCTGGATGCTCACCTTGCCGTCGGGCTCGGCGTATTCCACCAGGCCCGAGCGCATGAGAGCCGCGATGATTTTAGCCTGCGCCTGGCCCTTATCGGTTCTCCTCAAGACCGAGATGCCGAGGGCGTTCATGTGGTCCTGAAGCTTGACGCCCAACTGCGACAACTTGTCTTGCACGTTGGCTGCCGCCTGAGAGGCGACGCCGCCCAGGGCGTTACGCACCCCTTTTAAATGCTCTTTCTTGAATTTGACCAGGAGCTGGTTGTCAACGTTTTCCTGCACGCTGGAAGGTTTGCCCGGTGGCGTTTCCGGTGCCTGGGCCCAGGCGCTCCCGGCCAGGGCCGCCACGGAAACCACCAGAGCAAAGGCGGCGGCAACCGGCAAGGCGGTGCGGCGAAAAAGGTTTCGATGCGCCGAACGATGAGAAGGGTTGGCTGTCATCCTGACTCGTCTCCTTAAGGTTTTATTCAATTCCGGCTTCGGCTTGCCCTGCGGTAAGAATGATCACGATCCCTTTCATTCGCAAAAGGCGCAGGAAGTAACCCGCAAGCCAATAAGAATTACACCTGACCTTCTTGTTAAATAAAGATGAATGTCATGGTCAGGTAAATCTGTAATTAGAAGGTAACAGAAAATACCCTGCTCTGCCATCCCCCCTTGGCGGGGGAGAGACCGTTGGCCGGGCGGCAAGGCGCGGAAAAGTCGGCATATGAAAATTATCGGCAAGCCAATAGCCGCGAAACCCCTTGCAATATGGGAAGGAAAACTTTTTTTTGCCGCGAGGCTTGGGTTTTCGGAATTTTCAGTTCATTTAACCGTGATGCAATCTTTTCTTAATTGTGACAGGGCAGGAGGCCTTCTGCGGTCGGCCAGGGGCAGGAACAGGGCGGCCGGATCACTGATGAAGGGTCAAGGGGTTGCGGGCCCGGGGTGGGCCCCAGCGTAAGGGAACGCGGCGGAAAGAAGGATTTTTGCCTGATGGGCGGCGGTTGCCGCCCCATCCACCGTATTAGCCCGAACAGGCTCTCATGCGCCCTCTGTCCAGTCCGGCGGCGGCGAACCGGGTTTCGCGAGGCGGCTCTTCGACCGCCAGAGCCCATCGCGGCTCAGGCAGCCCCAGCCCCATTGCAGCCATTTGAGCAGGGCGAAGGCCATCCAGAGCGCCCACGCGAGCATGGCGATGCGATAGATGATAAGCGGCACGGAAACGAACGCCGCCTCGGGAAGCAGCCCGGCGGCGCGGTCCTGGTACCATCTCAGGTAATACGCGCTCGACCCGTTGCCGACGATGTGCATGTCCGGCGAACCGAGCAGCCCGCGCGGCACAATGGAAAACAGGCTGATGAGCGCCACCAGGCTGAGCACGCCGAGAAGCGCCTGCAGGGTGTTGAACTGCCAGCGCGGAAGGGTCTCGGTTTCAAGCTCGGCGCGCTTGGCGAGCGCGAACAGCCAGCCGACGACGATGAGGAAACTGGGAATCGACACCGTGCTCATCGCCAGCCCGAGAAGAACCCAGTGCGGCGTTTTGAGCGGCGTGAGCGGAATGCGGCCGAGGCCGAGCGAAATCAGGATGACGACGAGGAGCTCCCCCCAGTACAGCACCGCCGGGCCCATGCTCGGGCCGTTCACGAACAGGGTCCAGCGGTCGGCCGGCACGCTCACCTGGTAGGCGACGTTGGCCGCCTCGATGCCAAGATCCACCCGCGGCACCGCCGTCGACGAGCGGATGCCCGCGGGGATCTTGAATTTCAGCGCGTAGTTCTGCTGGCCGGGCGCAAGGGGCAGGCTCACGACTTGCCCTTCCTGACGCACCGGCTGCGGTTTGCCTTCGAGGTGCACCGCCAAGAGTTCCGCGCCCTCGGGCAGGGTCAGGGCGTGCTGCCCTCCCTTGCTGCTTCTTAGGCGAAGCTTGAGTTCGGCCTGCGTTACCCGCTGGCTGGGGGTAAGAACCAGTTCGACGAAATCCACCGCCAGGGTGCTGCCGGGCACCGCCTCGGGGCGGGTGATGTTGAGGGTCAGGGATTCGCCCGGCCAGGGCCGGTACTCGGAGCGCCAGCCGCCCCGGTTCTGTTCGAGAAGGGGCGGCAGGCCCGTGGACTCGATATGATAAAGGGCGCTCGCATCGAGCACCCAGCGCTCCACCCAGTGGCTCTCGCTGGCGGCGGTGAGGGTGAGGGTGGGCGCTTTTTCCAGCGTCGAGATCCAGCGCGCCTCGCGCCGGCTGCCGCCGAGCGACACCGGCACGCGGCCGTCCTTGAGTTTCACGTGCTCCGATAGAATTTTTTCTCCGGCGACAAGCGGCACCTCCAGGTTGATGGTGCCAAGCCCCGACGCCCCCGGCCACACGCGCGTCTCCACATGCCAGTCCAGCCCGAACCGGAGCACACGTTCGACCACCACGAACGGCGGTGGCGCTTCGGAGCGCAGTTTCGGGGCGGCGGTTTTTTCCTGAACGCGCGAGAGTTCCAGGCTGTCGTCGAGCAGGCGGCCGTCCTGGACGCCGGCCAGCTCCCAGCCTTCGGCGCTGGCGCTTATGCGGTGCGGCTTGTGCGGGAACATCAGGGTGACGCGGTCCTCGGGCGGCAGCCGGCCGCTGAGCGCAAGCTGGTGCACCCCCTCCTCGAGCCGGATGTAAACCTCGGAGCCGCCCGCCCAGCGAAGCAGCTCGCCCGAGGGTCGGCCGTCGATCAGCACCGCCTCGGGCAGCCACTGGCCGCGCCGGCCGGGGAGCGGCAGCGCCACCGCCTCCTGGGCATGCACCTCGAGGCGCACGCTCAGGCGGTCGTCCTTCACATCCACCCGGGCGCGCTCGATGTCGTAACAGGCGTCGCCGCAGACGGGGGGTTTAAGGAGCCGCTCTTTGAGTTGGTTGAGTATTTCCTGCGGCGGCACTTCGGCGGCGAGCGGCGCGGGTGAGAGCAGCCCGATAAAGACCAGGCCCAGGGCCGCCATGGCGCCCGCGCGAATGAACCCGGGCATCAGGGGGCCGCCGCCCACATCGAGGCGGCCGCCGAACAGGATGAAGGCGAGCGCCGCCACCAGGAGGATGCGAAGAAAACTCATGCCCCGGTTCATCGCCGGCCCGAGAAGATAAAGCGAGACGCGGTCGTCCTTGCCCACCGGCCCGCTCCAGACCAGCGACACCTGGCGGCCCTGCCAGCCGGGCAGGCCGGGGCCGGTCTGGATGTTGGCGTTGGGATCGTAGGTCTTGAACAGGCGGCCGTAGCCGGGGCTTGGACTACTCTGGGAGGAGCGGGACTCCAGCCTGTCGCCGGCCACCGGCGCATCTTCCTCGGCGAGGCGCCGCTTGTCCTGGGGCTCTAGCGACTGCGGCAGGCCCCCCGAGACCGACTGGTAGTTGGGCGGCGACCAGCCGGCTGATTTCTCGAGCTGCGGGTAGAGACCCTGGCGCGCCTGGTCGATCATAAACGGCAGCGCGATGACCACGAGCACGAGGTAACTGGCGTTCCTGTACCAGGTGACGAACCATTTCATTTTTCCCGGCGGCAGTTTTTCGAGAAGCGCAACGCTTGCGAGGATGCTGAGCCAGGAAAACACCGGCGCTCCGGGCTCATGGTAGGTGAGGCCAAGGGTGAAGAGCGCCAGCACCCCTAATGGCCTGCCTTTCAAAATGCCCACCGACGCGGTGATGAGCAAAAGCAGGAACAAATCCATCAGCGTCCAGCGGCTGATCCAAGTCGCGCTCGCCCGGTCCACGCCTTTCGCGGTGAGCAGCCGGTAACCCGGCGGCAGGTACAGGGTGGCGCTCAGCGAATCGACATCGTGCTTCCAGCCCACGGCGGCGAAAGCGTGCTCGCCTGTGGCCAGGCGGCTGACGGCGGCGAGGTCGAGCTTACGCTGCCTGATCTCCACTCCCGCGCCCTTGCCGCTTTCGCTTTGGGTGATGAGCTGATCCTCGCCTGCCACGCTCGCGCGGCCGAGGATGTAGTCGTCGGCGGCGTCAAGCCGCCATGTCTGGTTCATGGTGCCGGTGATGCGGTCCTGAAACGTGTAGCCGCCGCCATCGAAATCGAGCCAGATCTGACGCCGGATGGAAAGCGCGTCGGCGCCGGGGTCGGAAGCGCCGCGCCTTTTCTCGGTGAGCATGAGGACGCCGCCCCCCTCGGCCCGGTAGGCGGGCAGCGATTTCCATTCGGCGGGAACCCCGCTCTGCTGCGGGTCGATGGAGGTGAGGCCGGAGACCTCGACCAGGCGGAGCGCGGTGTCGGCCATAAAACTCCACACCTCCTCCCCGGCCCAGGGTTCGCCCGGGTCATCGAGGCGGACTTCGGTCACGCGGCCATGAAAGCGGCCGAAAAGCGAAAGCTCCCAATGCCCCGGCTTGACCTGGAGGCGCAAGCGGCCATCGGGCTCGAGGCGGGCGGGCAAGGGGCTGTCGAGCCCCATCGGAATCGCCCCGGCGAGGAGAGCACGGCCGAGCAGCACCTCGCGCCCCGGGCCGGAGACGTCGAGCACCAGCCGGGTGCTGACGGTGAAAGGGACCTCGTCGCTGAATTTCCTGTACACCCGGACCGCCAGGCTCTCGGGCGCGGCCTGGCGGCTGTCGTTCTGGGTTTTGCCGAGGCCGATGTTGTCGCCGCTGAACAGGGGAAAGGGCACCGGCTTGCCGTCGATCTTGAGCTCGACCAGGGCGGTGGCGGGCGGCAGGGTGAGCCATTTCGGCAGTTCGTCCCACGGCACCCGGCCCGAGACCTTGTGCGCCCCCGGCTGAAGGAACAGCGCCGGGCGGCCGGAGGCCAGGGTCACCGGCCTGGCCTTGCCGTTGACCTTCACCTCCTCGGGCCAATAGCGCGAATCGCCGGGAAGGAGAATGGTGGCTTCATCGTAAAGCACCCACGTTACGGAAAAGAGCGCGCCCCTGGCATCCGCCGCCAGCACCAGCGGCGACGACCAGGCGCACGCCGGCCGGCCGGAGGCGCGGCCGCCGATGAACGGGCAGGCGTCACTCGCCTGGCCCTCCAGCACCCACTTCTTCCAGGGTTCGAGTTCTTTTGGGATGTAGACTTTTTCCTCCGCTTGCAGGACGGGAGCGAAGAAAAGGATAAGCAGGATCGACAACAAACCAAGCCTTGCCGAAGCAACCA
>QJWD01000432.1 GCA_003235465.1 Nitrospirota bacterium
CGACTGCTTCTCGTACTGCTTCTTGAGGTCGGTGAACACGCGGCCGAACTCGGTGAAGGGCTGGCGCGCGTCGTAATCCGCGGCGATCCGCCCTTTCGCCACCTGCTTGATGCGGTCCGAGGCAAAATAGGAATCCACGTTAAAGGTTTTGGCGAGGGTCTCGAAATAGGCGCTGTTGCCCTCGATGGCTCGGCGGATGAGATCGATCCTCTGCGTCTCGTCGGGAAAGGTCTTGATCGACAGGCTCTTCGTGTCATCGAGAAGAACGGCGACGGAGTTCTTCAGGTAATGGCCCTTGCGCACCTCGAGCTCCGGCTTGAACAGGGCGCAAACCAGAACCGTAAACGCCAGCGCGCGCAGCGCGAGGAACAGGGCCTTCTTCCAGGGGTTGTGAACGCGCGCGAGACTGGTCCAGAAAAACCACAGGGCAAGCGGCAGCAGGAGGGCGAGCGCCGCCGCCTCGACGCCAAGCCCGGTGGCCCAGCTGAGTTCCCACTGGTTGTATTCCTCGGGATTGAGGCCCAGCCACTGAATGAGGGTGTTCACTGTGTATGATACCGCCTGAGCCGTTCGAGGATGATGGGCAGGTGCACCATGTCCTTTTTATAATCCAGGGTGAGCGCGTACATGACCACGTTCACCCCCAGGCGGATGCTGTCCTGCCGCGTCTGGTAGCCGCCCGCGATGATGTCGTAGTTCCAGTTGCCGAGCTTGTCGCGCGACCAGGCGCCGCCCTGATCGTTGGCGCTGTACACTAGCACCGTCCGCCCCTTAATCGAGAGGCCCTCGAGATAGGGATGCACCCTCACCCGGCCCGCCGGCTGGCCGATCAGGTAGAACGAGCGGTAAATCGAGTGGTCGTCGGGCAGTTTCTTGAGCGGGCTCCTCGGAAACAGGTCGGCGATCAACTTTCTGACCGAGGCATCGAACGCCGAATCGGGCTTTCCGGTGTTGTCGTCGATGAACAGGAAGCCGCCGTAGGAAAGGTAGTTCCTGAGCGCTTTCAGCGCCGCCGCCGAAAAGGGCTTGAACCCCTCGCTGCCGCCCATATAGAGGAACGGGTAGCGGAATAGCGCGACGTCGGTGGCTTTAAGCATCTCCGGCTCGCGGTTGACCTCGATGGAGGTGCGCGCCGCCACCTGCGCGAGCAGGCTGCGCAGCGCCTCCGGGCGCGGGTTCGGGTTGCCGCCGGGGTACTTGAGAAGCGGGATGGTGAAGTTGGAATAATCCTCCTCCGCCGCCGCCGGGTTCAACAGCGCGAGGGAGGCCCATATCAGGAATATCAGAATCGACCGGCCAAGACATTGCATCCTGTGAGTTTAAACAGGATTGCGCCGGTTTTCAATCCACATCCTGAGGGCGGGCAAAACCCCCAGCCCCGGCCGCCGGAGCTTGGCGATTCCTTTTGCCTTGCCCGTCTGCCCTGAGGTAGACTGGCGCCGAAACGCCTCACCCGCAATAGCTAAGGATTTCGATGAAACGCATGGTTCTGCTCAACCCCGGGCCGGTGAACGTCACGGAAGCGGTGGCCCGGGCCCAGCTTCGCGGCGACCTGTGCCACCGCGAGGACGAATTCCAAGCCCTCGCCCAGGGCATTCGCCGAAAGCTTACCGGCGCGTTCGGCATCGACGACGCCTTCACGCCGGTGCTCATCACGGGCTCGGGCACGGCGGCGCTGGAGATGGCAGTGTCGTCGTTCGTCTCGCCCGGCCGCTCGCTTTTGGTGGTTTCCAACGGCGTGTACGGCGAGCGCATCGCCGAAATCGCGCGCACCCATGACATCGGCCTCTCGGTGCTTGGCACGCCCTGGGGCACGCCGCCGGACCTCGCCGCCATCGAACAGGCGTTAAAAACCGCGCCCGCCATCGAGGCCGTCGCCCTGGTGCATCACGAAACCACCACCGGGCTTCTCAACCCCCTCTCCGAGGTGAGCCGGCTTGCCCGCCGGGCAGGCAAGAAGGTGCTCGTCGACGCCATCAGCAGCCTCGCCGGCGACGCCTTCGATTTCGACGCCGCCGATCTCGTGGTGGGGAGCGCCAACAAATGCGTGCAGGGGCTTCCCGGCGTCTCCTTCGCGCTCGCGCGAAAGGACGACCTCGCCCGCCTGGGCGGCCTGCCGGCGCGCTCGCTGTATATGAATCTGGCGGCGAACCAGCGCGCCCAGGAAGCGGGAAAAACCCTGTTCACCCCGGCGGTGCAGGCGCATTACGCCTTCGACCAGGCCTTGGACGAACTGGTCGAGGAAACCGTCGCCGGGAGGGTCGAACGCACCGCGAGCGCGGCCCGCACCCTGAGAAAGGGGTTCGCCGCGCTTAAGCTGGAAGCGCTGCTTTCGGCCGAGTGGCAATCCAACGTGCTCACCGCCCTCAAACTGCCCGAGGGCGTAACCTACCCCCGCCTGCACGACGGGCTGAAGGCCCGGGGCTTCGTGGTCTACGCCGGCCAGGGCAACCTTGAAAGCCGCGCCTTCCGCGTCGCCAACATCGGCGATGTCCGCATGGACGAGTACGAGGCTTTCCTCAAAGCGCTCGGCGACACCCTGGCCGAATGCAGGCAACCGGGCGGGACCGCGCGATGACGCTTTACGAACGCATGGCCGAGTACGCGCTGAACCACCGCGCCACCCCGGCGGACCTTCCCGCCGGCGAACTGGGCAAAAGCCTCGCCCTCTTCCACCAGAGCCTGGTCGAAGCGGGGCTCGAAGCCGACGGGCCGGAAAACAACCCGCGTCTCACAGCAACCGCGGCGGACATCGCCCCGTTTCACCTCAGCCATTTCATCGTCGCGTTCTTGCCCTTCAATTCCGTCTCCAAAATGGAGGAAATCAACCCCATCCTGTTCGAGGTGTATTCCTTCATCGAGTGGCTCGCGGGGAAAGGCGACGCCACGGGCCTTGGCGGCATCAATCTGGACAGCCTTATGCGCGAGCTTTCCGGCGAGCAACCCCGCTGCCTGAAGCTCAGCCACCTGCTCGACGCCGAGGCCCAGCGCGTGCTCGAATTCCCGCCGGCGATCCTGGCCACCCGCGCCACCCTGTTTCGCGTCGTCAAGATCTCCCGGGATCACCTCCACCTGCAATGCCCGTGCGAGGACGACATCTATTCCCTGCAATTGTCCGCGAGCATTTTAAAGGAAGTGCGGCAGGCCGATCACCTGGACCTGGTGATCGGCGATGCCGAGGACCGTTGGGTCATCCTCGAAGCGAGCCGGGTGTTTCCGGGGGCCGGCGGCGACGCATCCTAAGCCTGGAGGCGGCCATGCCGCCCTCAGCGGTGGTCGCCGGTCAGGCTGAAGCCCGCCCAGTAGGAGGGGTGCGGGTAGAACTTCTTCACCAGAAGCTGCGCCTTCCTCAGGCTTTCGGCCCTGTCGCCGTGGGCGAAGTTGCGGTAGAAGTGCTTGATGAGCACCGCCGTCGAGATGTCGCTCACCCGCCACAGGGAAGACAGGATGGAATGCGTGCCAGCGTAGATGAACGCGCGGTTCAGGCCCACCAGCTCGTCGCCGCCCTTGATGTCGCCGAGGCCCGTCTGGCAGGCGCTCAGGGTGACGATGTCGGCGTTGATCTCGAGTGAGAACACCTCGTTGACCTCGAAATTGCCGTCGGCGGCTTCGTCCTTCGTCAGCTTGAGCGAGGAGAACAGCGGGTTCACCGGGTCGAACTCGCCGTGCGAGGCGATGTGGATGATCTGGTATTCGCCGATGTGTTTCTTCAGCCAGCTCTCCGTCGCCTTCTCGCGCGTCAGCACGTCGACGGTGGGAAAATTCCAGCGGATGGCGTTGGCTTCCATTTCCGCGAGCGGCAGGTCGTAATTGAAATCGCCGAGGTCCGGGTTGCCGAGCGCCAGCACCTTGACCGGGCCCGCCGCCTGCCGCTTGCGCA
Source organism: Nitrospirota bacterium (assembly GCA_003235465.1). The sequence goes on from QJWD01000432.1 coordinate 3,881, forward strand.
GGAAGGTGTACTTGAGCACCGAGGCGCTCGGCGAATAATACAGCGGGTGCCGCTCGATGAGATACGCTTCCTTGTCCTTAAGCGAGGCGAACGAGAGATAATGCAGGTGGCCGTGCGGCACGATGCCGAGCACGCCCATCCCCGCCACCTTGCCGAGCAGCGGCCCAACGAGCCAGGCGTGCAACCGCTCGGACACCTCCTCCACCGGCGCGAGCTGCTGAATGCGCTTCCTGTAATCGGCTATCGCCGCGTTCAACTCGGTCTCCGCCACGGCGGTGCGCACCACCTCGATGCCCGCCTTCGTCACCACCCAGGCGACGAGCTCGCGCTCGGTGACCAGGTATTCGATGAGCGCGGTGTTCGCCGCGAGCAGGTCCCTCAGTTCGCCGAGTTCGATCGCCTCGACGGTGATGAACCCGGACACCTGCGGGCTCTCCTCCTTGGCGGCGATGAGCAGATCCTGATAACCGCCGCGCGCCGCCTTGAGCTCGGCCGAAAGCCGCTCGGCCAGGGCATCGTCCTTGTTCGCCCGCGCCTCGGCGTGGGCTTCCTCGATCCTGCGGATGGCCTCCTTGCCCGCCACCAGCCGGTCGTACAGTTTCTGGCTGACCTCGTCCTTCAGGCTGATCTTCTGGTTGCCGAGCAGGTCGATGAAACTGCGCGACTTGGCCTTCTCCGCGTAGTTGAACGCCTCCTCCACCCGGCCGAGGTCAAGCAGGAGCAGAACCAGTTCCTTATAGACGTCCTGCTTGTCGGTGAGAAAACCGTTCTGGAATTCCTCGATCTTGATGGCGGCGCGCAGGCGGTCCACCACGTCCACCGCTTCCTTGTAGGCCGGCACCGCCTCCTCGCGGTGGCCTCGGGCGGCCAGCGCCGCGCCTTCGCCACGCAGCGCCCGCCACCTCACCTCGGGCAGGTTGACCGCCACGGCTCGCCGGGCGGTGTCCTTGAAAATGGGGATGGCCTCGCCGTACTGCTTGCGGGAAAGCGCCAGCTGGCCGCGTTCGAGGAGAGACTTGACGAGGTTCGTCTGGTTGCCGATGCTTTCGCTGAGCACGACCGCCTGCTCGATGTGCGTCTCGGCCTCATCCAGCTTGCCCTGCCTCATGTAACTCATGCCGAGGTTGCGGTGGGTGTAGCCCTGCCCCCATTTGGATTTCAGCCTGATGTCCTCGACGAGCGCCTGGTTGAAAAACCCGATGGCGGTTTCGTAGGCTTTGTCCTTCCTGTGCACGAGGCCTATGTTGTTGAGCGCCGTCGCCACATCGAGCGGCGATTCGATGGCCCTCGCAAGCTCCAGGCTCTTCTCCAGATTCTGAAGCGCGCGCTTCGAATCGTTCAGCGTCCAGTGGATGAGGCCGAGGGTGTTGTAGATGAAGGTCTGCTGGCGCAGGTCCTCCGCGGCTTCGGCGATGTCGAGGGCGCTTTTCTGCAGGCGGAAGGCCTGCTGGTAATTGCCCTGGTACCAGTTCGAGTTGGCCTGGTAGAGGAGCGCCTTGGACAACACGCCCGGCATCTCCCCTTCGCCGGCGATGGCCTGGGCGCGGGAATAGGCGTCCTGCGCCTCGTCGAAGCGGCCCTGCTTCTC
>QJWD01000114.1 GCA_003235465.1 Nitrospirota bacterium
GGGCTTTCTTAGCCCATTCCTCTTCGTCGAACAACGCCTGGCAATACTTCTGAAACAGAATTTCATTTTTGCTGAGCCGCTTGCCGTCGATGACGTAAGGCGACGGGGGCGTGGCTTTCTGCGCCTTTTTAGGGGCGGCCGGGCGCTCGGCGACGGATTCGTCGATGTCGAAATCGTGGTCGTCCGAGAACACGAGTTGCGACAACTCCTCCAGGCTGAGAACCAGGTTCAGCACCGAAAGGTTATTGATGAGTTCCTTGGATTTAAAATCCTCGAGAACCTGTTTCACATCCTTGGACGTGATGAGGGCCTTCATGATGGCCTCGTTCAGGCTCTCGTACTCTTTGTCGAGGGAGGAATCGAATTGATCCATGGGGCTCTGCTCCTTGTCGAGATTAATGACTATCTCACTAATAATCAAATAGTTAGGGAGCAAGAGTTGTGCCATACCAAGCGGGCCTTCCTCACGAGGCTGGAAACCCTTATGATATAGCGGTTTGCGGGCTATTTGGAAAATCTCGCCGGTGCCAGGTGTCGGAGATTTATCTTTTGGTGCCCTCGAAATGTGTCAAAATTCTAACAGATTGGGCCGGGCCGGCGTGGTTCAAGTATTCCGCCACGCGCCTGCCCGGCTACCCCGGGAGGGCTATAAGGCCTTGATTCAGGAGGGCGAGGAGGCGTTTAAATGTTTCATGGGCGGGTGAGAGCGTCCTTGATTCTGGCTTGCATTGCTCTTATGATGGTTCCATCATCCTTGAATATGAGATTTCAGACTCCATCCGGAATAAGAGCAAATCAACGTCACTTCAGGCAAAATGTCATTTCCCCGTCACAGATCGAGAAGGCTCAGGCAGAACGAGAACATCCTGCGCCTGGTGCGTGAAACGCGGTTGTCGGTGGACGACTTGATCGAACCCATGTTCGTCTCTGAGGGCCGGGGCGTCAGGCAGGAGATTTCGTCCATGCCGGGCGTGAACCGCTGCTCCATCGACACCCTGCTCGAGGACGCGAGGGAAAGCCACAGCCTCGGCATTCCCGCGGTGATCCTGTTCGGCATCCCCGACAAAAAGGACGCGGTGGGCTCCGAAGCCTACAACCCCGACGGCATCGTGCAGCGCGCGGTGCGCGAAATCAAATCGGCAGTGCCCGAGCTGTTGGTCATCACCGATGTCTGCATCGACGAATACACCGACCACGGCCACTGCGGCGTGGTGAAGGACGGGCGCATCCTGAACGATCCGACCCTCGAGCTGCTCAGCCGCATGGCCAAAACGCATGCCGACGCGGGCGCCGATATCGTCGCCCCTTCCGACATGATGGACGGCCGCGTCGGGGCGATCCGCGATGCGCTGGACGAATCGGGACACGAGGACACCCCCATCCTGTCCTACGCCGCGAAATTCGCCTCGGCATTTTACGGGCCGTTTCGCGAAGCGGCGGATTCCTCCCCCAAGTTCGGCGACCGCCGGTCCTACCAGATGGACCCGGGAAACCAGGGGGAAAGCCTGAAGGAAGTGTTGCAGGATATCGAAGAGGGCGCCGACATGGTCATGGTCAAACCGGCGCTGGCTTACCTGGATATCATCCGCATGGTGCGCGACAGCGTTTCCGTTCCCGTGGCGGCCTACCATGTCAGCGGCGAATACGCCATGATTCACGCCGCCGGCCGGAACGGCTGGCTCAACACGGAGGCGGCCATGATGGAAAGCCTTCTCGCCATTAAAAGGGCTGGGGCGCACATGATTCTCACCTATTACGCCAGGGAGGCAGCCAGGCTCCTGGCACGCTGAGAAACCTGTTTATTGAACCCGTTTTTTCCGCCGCCGCGTTGCGATCGCAACCCTTGGGCGCTATTGATAATGATAGAAGCATGTGTTTATAATGAGCTAGGGTTACAGTTACATAAGGAGAACATTTGATGTCGATATTGGCTCAGAATCTGAAGACCATTCGCAAAGAACTGAGATGCACTCAATCCGTCATGGGGGACATCCTCAAGGTCGGATTCAGGACCTACGTCCGCTATGAAGCCGGGGAGCGCGATGCGCCGGTTTCCATTCTCGTCAAAATCGCCCGCCTCGGCAGCATTTCCCTGGAACGCCTGTTGACGACGGAAATCACCCGCAACGATATCGTCGCAGCCAAAACCCTGACGAAGGATCAAGCGGCGCCGGATGTGAAATCGGTCAATTTCCAGACCGGCCAGATCGCCCTCAGGAAACCGGCCCGGCAGGAGTGGTTGACCCTGGACGACGGCGAGCGGAAAATGCTCACCCTGTTTCGCAAGATGAGCCCCGAGCGCCAGGATGAGGTGCTGAAGGGGTTCGGCAAGCCGAGCGGCCGCCGCCCGGCCAAGGCGGTCAAGGAGAAGAAAAAGCCGGGGCGCAAGCCCGGCAAGAAGGCCGCCAAGCGCGTGGCCCCCAAGAAGGCGAAGAAGCGGGGGCGGCCCGGGCGCAAGAAGGCCGACAAGAAAATACTGAAAGAAAAAATCGACAAACTGAAGATGATCACAAGGTCCATCCAGAAAATCACCGTGAGATAAGCGATTGTGACTTCCGCCAGGTTTCACGGCCAATGGCACGTGAAGGTTTTCCTCCTTCTCCTGGTTCTGCTGGCGCCCCTCGAATATTACGGCAAGGTATTCGAGCGCGGCATCGGTCACTATCTTAAATGGCAGAACCACAAGCGCCCCCAGCTCGGGCGCATGTGGGAACGTGACCGCCAGGCCATTGTCGCCCAGAATAAAATCCAGTCCATCCGCTCCGGCATCGACGACCAGCAGCGTTCCGCCGACTCGATCCAGTCTCTCAAGGAACTGTTCGAGAACGTGGCCCCGGCGTTTCCGCTGGTGGTGACGCGGCAGAAATTCCTGCAGCTGTATAACGATTTTCCCGGCCAGTGGTCCGAGCGCATCATCTCGCCCTTCGAGCTGATAGAGATCGACTCCGGGAAAAACTGGGACCGTGTTATCCTCAAGCGCTTCGGGCCGTGGATCACCGTGGGGTTTTTGAGCCTGGATGGCCTGCCGATCAAGGAAAGCTTTCTCTCGGTGGACGCGCTTTACGAGGTGCAGTCCACCCGCACGGTTAAACGCGGGCGGCTGGAGGATTCGGGCTTCGCCGCCGAGCGCATCTACCCGATCAACCGCCTCCTGCCCGTGCTCAAGACCCTGGACCTGGAAACCCAGAAAACGCTGTTTCCCGACCCCAGGTGGTTCCTGGAAAAGGATTACCACGTCACCCGCCTCGGCATCCTGAATAACGATGCCGCCGGCGCGCCGTCCCACACCACGCTCGGCATCGAATACGACACCGATTATTACACCGGGGTTCTTCTGATCCCCGTTCCGGTGGAGATCACCTACAACATTCTCTCGCTGGTGGAAAATATGGAAGGAGAAAACGGCCTCGGCGCCGAGCCTTCCACTTCGATGGAGCCCTCCGGAGACAACCTTTGATCCGCCGTCTGGCCGAAACCCTTTCTTTCGCCCTGTTCGCCGCGTTCCTCATCGCCGGTGTGTCCGCCATGGGTCTGTACTTTGGCTTGAGGGACGAACTGCCCCAGCTGCCCGACACCCTCGATTCGCTGAACCTCAGCCTGCCGACGGAAATCTACTCCGCCGACGGCGAGCGAATCCAGGTGCTGGGGGACCGGTTTCCCGTTTCCTTTCAGGACATCTCGCCGCACTTCGTCAAGGCCATCGTCGCCGTCGAGGACAAGAACTTCTACAAGCACCGCGGCATCGACCACGTCGCCCAGCTGAGGGCGCTGTACATCAACCTCAAGGAGCGGCGCATCGTCCAGGGGGCGAGCACGCTGACGCAGCAGCTGTCGAAGAACCTGTTTTTTTCGTTCAAGCGCGGCTGGACGCGCAAGTTCAAGGAAACCCTCATCGCCATCCAGCTCGAATCGACGTTCAGCAAGGACGAGATTCTGAGCGCCTACAGCAACCAGGTCTATTTCGGCAGCGGCGCCTACGGCGTCGAAGAGGCGGCGCAGGTGTATTTCGGCAAGCGCGCGCGCGACCTCACCCTCCTGCAGGCGGCGATGCTGGCGGGCCTGCCCAATTCGCCGCACACCGCGAACCCGTTCAAGAACTACGAGCGCGCCATGAAACGCGCGGAGCACGTGCTCTCGCGCATGGCGCGGGAAAAATTCATCACCGCCGAGGAAAGCCGGGCGGCGCTTGAATCGGAGCTTGGCCTCATCGAGGCCCGCGTCGAATCCAACCCGAACCAGTATTTCGCCAACATGGTGGTGACCAAGCTGGAGGAGGATTACGGCCGCGAATTCGTTCACTTCGGCGGCCTCAAGGTGTTCACCACGCTCAACAGCCAGTACAACCAGTTCGCCAAAAAAGCAGCCGAGAGCCACTTGGAAGCGCTGGAGGACAACATGAAGAACGGGCAGGGTGAGCTGCAGGTCGCCCTGGTGGCGGTGGAGAACAAGAGCGGCGCGGTGCGCGCCCTGCTCGGCGGGCGGAATTACTCCACCAGCCAGTTCAACCGCGCCCAGTCGAGCAATCGCCTGCCGGGGTCCTCGTTCAAGCCCTTCGTCTACCTCGCCGCCATGGAGAACCTGCATTATTCCCCCGCCACCGTGGTGCGCGACGAGCCGGTGGAGATCGACGTTCCCGGCAGCGGCACCTGGGTGCCGAAGAATTTCGGCGGCGTATTCGCAGGCGACGTGGTGCTGAAAAAGGCGATGATGAAATCGCTGAACGTGGTGTCCGCCAAGCTGATCCAGCAGGTGACGCCCGACAAGGTCATCCAGGTGGCGCGCCAGTTCGGCATCAAGAGCCCGCTCGGCAACAACCTGTCGCTGGCTCTTGGCACCTCGGGCGTGTCGCCCATGGAAATGGCCGGGGCGTTCAGCGTCATCGCCAACCTCGGCATCTACAACGAGCCCTACCTAATAGAACGGATCGAGGATTTTCATGGCAACCGCCTGTACGAGCATTACTACCAGGGCGTGCAGCGCTTTTCGCAGAAGATGATCTACCCGCTGTCCGACATGATGCAGGGCGTGGTGGACCGCGGCACCGGCCGCATCGTCCGGCGCATGGGCTTCGACCACCCCGCAGGCGGCAAAACGGGCACCACCAACGACTTCAAGGACGGCTGGTTCAACGGCTTCACCCACGATTTCGCGGTTTCGGTGTGGGTGGGCAAGGACAATAACGAACCCATGATCGACAAGGGCGGGCGTGGGCTCACCGGCGGCCGCGCGGCGGCGCCCATCTGGGTGTTTTTCCTGCAGAAGGTGCTGGCGGGGAAGAACAAGGTCAAATTTCCCGTGCCGGCGGGCATCAAGCTCGCCACCGTCGACACGCGCACAGGCAAGCTGGCGGGCGAGAACAGCCTGGAAACCATCGAGGTGGCGGTGCCGGAATCCCTCGACCTCTCGCCCGGCCCGGAGGAACGCGGCGTCGACCCGTTCGGCTTTCTCGATTTCCTGAACCGCG